>JAIRTH010000024.1 GCA_031255005.1 Puniceicoccales bacterium
GGACT
Source organism: Puniceicoccales bacterium (assembly GCA_031255005.1). Classification (NCBI taxonomy): domain Bacteria; kingdom Pseudomonadati; phylum Verrucomicrobiota; class Opitutia; order Puniceicoccales; species Puniceicoccales bacterium. The sequence continues at coordinate 6 of JAIRTH010000024.1, forward strand.
ATAAAGTTCCTTTGTCAATATTGGGATGGTAAGGGTGAATGTAATTAGAATATTGGTATGCTTTATATGTTATTTCATAGGTTTCATTTCCCCGGATGGCTTTGAAGTTGACAGCACTACTTTATACGTGACAATGATGATAGTTGGTAATTTATTGGTAGTGGCCTTTCCGTTTATCGTGTCTATGTTTCGTAAGCCGCAGTGGAAGAATGATTCTTTGTCATTGACCAGATTATTATAAATATAGGGTTGAAAAGATGGCAAATTTTTCAATTATCATATGACAATGTGTTGTAGGTTTTATAGATAATTAATGGCGAATATTTCATTTAAAGGTGGCGGTTTTGGTAAAAAAGGTCCATGGAAAAATTTTATCAGAAAGAATGATAGGATAAAGGCGAAGGAAGTTCGCGTAATAGGTTCAGATGGTAAGCAACTTGGAGTTATGGAAACCGCCACAGCTGTTGCTCTTGCAAAACAAGAAGGCCTTGATTTAGTAGAAGTTAGTGCCAGCGCAAGTCCTCCGGTATGCAAAATCGTAGACTTTGGGAAGTATAAGTATGATGAGGGCAAAAAACAGAAATCTGGCAAGGTTGCTGCGTCAAAAATCAAAGAGGTGAAATTTCGATTTTGCACCGAAGAGCATGATTATCAAACAAAATTGCGCCATGTGTTAGATTTTTTGACCGACGGCAGTAAAGTCAAAATTGGCGTGGCATTCAGAGGTAGAGAAATGGATCTCACTAATCTTGGTTTTGATCTGATAAAGAAAGTGGTTGAAGATGTTAAGGAATTTGGTGTGCCGGATGGTGAACCAAGACTGACCGGGCGCATGGTCTTGTTAAATCTGTCTCCCGTGAAATCTTCTAAAAAAAAGATTGCAATTGATAATAAAAAAGATCTTAATAATGGGCTTGAGTTATAAGCCTATGTCTTTCCGAGTATTTTTATTTGTTTCTATCGTTGTTTGTGCAGCCTATGTCGCAAGTTGCCAAGGTAAACTATCAAAAACAAAGATTACTTCCAAATCGAAACTTGTTTCTATAAATAATGCTGGGACGGAATATGTTTCTCTGGAGTCCATTGCGAAAGATTTTGATGCTAAGGCTATTAAAGATAGTTACAGCATGACCATTTCTAAATCAGGTGTGTTGGCCAAGTTTATTTCGAAGGATAGATATTTTTGTTACAATGATTGTAAGATATTCATTGGTAGTCCTATCTTGTTGCGGCAAAAGAAGTTATATATAGCAATGGAGGACTATAAATTATATGTTCAGCCAATGTTTTCGCCAAAGGTGATTGCAAATTTTGCACCTAAATTGAAGACGATTGTTATAGATCCTGGGCATGGTGGTAAAGATAGTGGGACGGTAAATGGCGTCTATAGGTTGGAGGAAAAAAGGCTTGCGTTGGCGGTGGCAAAGACTGTGCAGTCAGAGCTTAAGGCATTGGGATTCAATGCGATACTTACAAGAAGTGGTGATGTTCATATGGAATTGGCCGATAGGGTTGCTGCTGCAAATGCTGCGAATGCCGACCTTTTTTTGAGCATACATTTCAATTCTGCTGATTCTAAATCAGCCAGAGGGGTGGAAATTTTTACATTGACTCCAGCTGGTCAGCCGTCCTCTTATAGTTCTGACAGAAAGACTTCTGATTCGATGAGTTTTAATGGGAATAGATTTGATTGCTGGAATACGATTGCTGGATATTCCATGTTATATTCGATGAAGCAGCGGCTCAAGTTCAATGATCGTGGTGTTAAGCATGCTAGGTTTGAGGTTTTGAAAGGGCTTTCTTGCCCTGGTATTTTGATAGAGACAGAATTTCTTTCTAATAATATTGTGGCCAAATTATTTATGTCGCAGAACTATATAGATAATGCGGCTTTAGCCATAGTGAATGGAGTCTACCGCTATTATCTTAACATCAACGCTATCAATAAGTTAAAGTCATAAGATTGGTTGCATTAATTTTTAGCTTACTATTATAGATGATCATGAATGGTAAGTGTCATTTTTGTGGCAAGCCGGCGGCGGTGCATGTTACTCAGATTGTTAATGATGGCATGCAAGATGTGTACTTGTGTGGCCATTGTGCGCAGAAGCATAATGTGTTTGATCCAGATGTTTCTCATTTGTCGATACTTAAAGATATTAGCGGGTCATTGATTAGTAAAATGCAGGCGCTTTCTTTTAGTCCGCTTTTGAATTGTACTAAATGTGGATTTTCGTTGTCTAACTATAAAGAGACTGGCCTTGTTGGCTGTCCAGAATGTTATTCTGAGATGTATAGTTTCATGATAAAGTCCATCGAAAATTTACAAAAAAGTACAGAATATTTAGGCAAAATTCCAAAAAACTTGAAACATAAGTTATTTAGTTTCAATGACAAAGTTGATTCATGCGAATCTCTTAAGGAGGAATTGAAGTGTGCGATAGCGGAAGAGAGATATGAAGATGCGGCGAGGATAAGAGATAAATTGAGGACATTTTTTTAATGAAAAATGTAAAGCAGTTTTTATTGAGTAGTGACGAGTTTTTCGGCAATATTGGCCAGCAAAATGATATTGTTCTAAGCTCCAGGATTAGGTTGGCGCGAAATTTGGCAAGTTACAAATTTCCAAACTGGGCAAGCGATGTCGAGCGAGATAGTATTGCTGCGATATTGAAATCTAAGTTAAACGGATTGAAGCACTTAAATGATGGTGTTTTTTTTAATATCAACGAATTGGCGGATCATGAAAAATTGGCATTATGTGAACATTATATGATAAGTAAGGATCTATCGTTGCCCGGTGCCTGGGTGGCATGCAGCAATGATCAGGTGCTTTCGATTATGATTAATGAAGAAGATCATCTTCGTATACAAGTACTTAGGGGCGGAGTAGGGCTGAAAATGCTCTGGAAAATGATAGCCGATATTGATGATGCTTTGAACGGTGGCGATTTTGCTTTTGATAAGAGATTTGGTTATTTGACGGCCTGTCCGACGAATATTGGCACCGGCATGCGGGCATCTGTCATGATGCATCTCCCTGGGCTGGTGATAAATAAGCAAATTCGGTACACAATAGATGCGCTCAATAAAATTGGCATTGCGGTCCGCGGAGCTCTTGGCGAAGGAACTGAAGCTTTCGGAAAAATTTTTCAGGTATCTAATCAGTACACCCTTGGTCTATCAGAAGAGGATATAATAATAAAGATAGAGCATGTGGCTAAGACGGTTATAGAACATGAAGAGATGGCAAGAGATCAAATTTTCAAATCTTCGAAGGCCTTTATTTTGGATAAAATATGCAGGGCTCATGGAATTTTGCGGTCTTGCTACAGAATTGGAGGGGCCGAAGCATTCGAGCTTTTGTCTTTGATGAGATTGGCTTCGGAGCGTGAAATTTTGCCAATATCCTATATAAATGCCATTGACAGGTACATGCTTGAAACCCAAAAGGGGCATCTAATGGTATTTTCCGACGAGGCAGCCATGCCAGAATGTAGAGACATTATGCGAGCAAAAATATTGCGCAACTTCTTCTCCGGCATAGAGATATCGATAGATTGATCATTGAAAAATATTCCACTTTTTTTGGATGTCTATAAAAGTCCCAGTTTTTATAGCTTCCCTTGTTTTTCTTAAGAAATTACTCATAAATTCTATGTTGTGTATCGCAAGTAACTGTCCCCCAAGTAGTTCTTTTGCTTTGAATAGATAATGAATATATGCTTTGGTGAAATTTTTGCAGCAATAGCAATGACAGTTTTCATCAATGGGCGATAAATCTTCAGAAAATTTAGAATTTTTGATATTTATAAATTCCTTTCCATCAGCGTGTTGTGGTTCAAGTATGGCGCCGCCATGCCTTGCCAATCTGGTAGGATGAACACAGTCGAATGTATCTATTCCACAGGCAATTCCGTGGATGATATCACTTAGGCCGCATATGCCAAGAAGATGTGTAGGTCTTTGGTTATCAATATGTTGGCATGTCATATATACTATTTCATGCATTTGAGTTTTTGATTCGCCTAGGCTTCCTCCTATGGCCTGGCCGAAAAAGCAATTGCCATTGACAAATTTTGCACTGGATTCTCTAAGATCTTCATACACACCGCCTTGGATTATGCCATACAAAGCTTGATTGGATGTGTCATGGTTTTTGAATTCTGTCAGGCTTCGCAATTCCCAACGGTGACTCATGTTCATCGAGTATTCGGTATATAACCTATTGGCATGGAATGGGGTACATTCGTCGAGAGCCAGGATTATATCGGCGCCGAGTTGGCGTTGAGTTTTTATTGATTCTTCTGGAGTTAGTAAGCGAAGGCGGCCATCGATATATGATCTAAAGGTTGCGCCAATTTCGTCTATTTTCAAGAGAGTTTTCGGTCTACCGGTGGTACTTTTCCCTTTGATTTCTGCCGTAACGCCACCATGTCCAAGGCTGAATATTTGGAATCCCCCGGAATCTGTAAGTATTGGGCCATTCCAGTTCAACATCTTATGTAATCCGCCGTGCTTTTGAACAAGGTCACCGCCAGGTTGTAAAAAAAGATGATAGGTGTTGCACAGAATTATATCAGCTCCGGCATTTTTAACCTGTTGGGTTGTAACTGATTTCATAGCACCTTTGGTGGCACAGAAAATGAAATTTGGCGTCTCTATGGTGCCATGCGGTGTGGCGAGAAGCCCACTTCTTGCTTTGGAAGAGGCATCCGTGTGTGTGATTTTAAAATTAAAATTTTCGTACATTATCTATGTGTTGTGCAAGTAGTTAAGTTAGTCCATATCGGACGCTTTTGTGAAAAATATCGATGTAAATAGTAATAATAATGCTAAGATCATGAAGCATCTTGTGGCAATGAGATAGGTTGAGAATCTAGATTTTGATAGGCTCATAATTCCTGGTCCAATGGCATTAAACAGGGCGACACTTATGGATACAAATCCTGTTATGTTTCCCAAGTGCTTGCGGCCGAATAATCTTGCCCATGGGGCCGATAGAATTAGTGTATACATTCCATAGTTACATCCAACAAAGAGCACCAATGGATAATAAGCAAAAGTGTTGTGAGCAAATTCAAGTGTTATTAATAATAAAACTTGAATGATAAATGTCAATGTTAATCCATATTTGAGGGACACTTTGTCCTGTAACCAGCTGAATATGAAGCTTGAGCTTGCACTTACCACAGAGACTGGTTTGAAAAAATTGAATGCAGTTTCGCTTCTGTAGCCGAACTCTCGGAAGATGTCGACTATATGAAGTTGCATTCCTGTGCTGATTAGTGTCATGGTCGATGCGGCCAGCGTAAATAGCCAAAATGCTGGTGATTTCACGGCTTCGCCGATGGTTTTGCTTGGAGAAATTTTTTCATCGAATTGATTTCCGTCGAGCTTTAGGCCAAATTGAGCCGGATGATCTCTTCCAAATAGCCAGATGATTGGTGTTAATATAAGTAGAATTATGGCAGCGACTATAATCCATGAAAATTCTATTCCGGCTTTGACTATCAATGAGTTGAATATCCCTGGGGCGAATCCAAAGCCGATGGATAAAAATATACCGGAAATGCCAAGCATTCTACATTTTTTTTTCTCAAACCAATTTAGTAGAATAATTCTACTGAACATTGGTATCATGTTTTGGCCGAGTAATTTTAGTGCAAAAACGCCCAGTGTTAAAATTGCTATGGCTATGGCTGGGGCTGTTGTAAATTTTTCAATGAATAGTAACATTAACCCCAGCAAAAACATAGAGATTCCAAAAAATCCTGATGCAATGGTTAATGCTTTTCGTGGTCCAGTTTTGTCGCATTTTTGGCCAAAAAATGGTAAAAAAAACGTCGACACAATGGAGCAAATCATGTAAATTGCGCTCATGCAGTTCCTAGTGATGTGTAATTTGTTCATCAGCGGCTCTACAAATGCACATATTCCTGGTGCGTGGCCGGGGATGCTTGCAAGCTTTGCCAAGATTGATACAAATAAAATCATCCATCCGTAGAAAAATGTGAAATTTTTTGGAGAAAATGGAAAATCTGGCTGAAACATTTTCATTTTTTTCAATAAACAATAGTAAAGTATGTTAACAATAAAATATATTGTGTTTGCCAAATATTTTTTGGTAAATTATAACATCCGTTGTGTTGACGTTTGAAAAATACCAAGCGCTTGGTAATGATTACCTTGTGTTTAGAAATGACCATGGTGAAGAGTTAGATGAAGCCATTGTAAGGTTTGCATGCGATAGACATTATGGGATTGGAGCAGATGGTGTGCTGATTGGTAACCGCCTCGGCGATAACAGGTTCCGTTTGGAGATATTCAATTCAGATGGTAGCAGAGCTGAAAAAAGTGGCAATGGTCTTAGAATATTTGCGCAATTTGTTTGGGATGAAAGACTTACAGTTGCGGACGATTTAATTGTGGTTACTTTAGCTGGTGAGTCTGTATGTAGAAAATTTGGTGGCGAAATATGTGTAAACATGGGGAGGCCAATGTTCGCAGCCGTAAATATTCCCGTGCCGGCTGATTTTTCGCAATGTATTGATGATCAAGCATTAGAGCTGCATGCAGTGTCGATTGGGAATCCGCATTGTGTGCTTTATGTCGACGATCTTGATCTTAATTATACGAGAAAAATCGGACCAATTTTGGAAAAATTAGCAATATTTCCTCAGCATAGCAATGTGCAATTTGTAAAGATTATATCTAACTCATTGATACAAATGCACATTTGGGAACGCGGGGTAGGGTATACCTTGTCCTCCGGCAGTTGTGCCTGTGCAGCCTTTGCTGTATGCAAAAAACTTGGCTATTGTGGTTCTAGTGTTGTTGCAGAAATGCCTGGTGGTAAACTTGTTATGAAAGAAACCGCTCTGGGTGAAGTGTTGCAATATGGCCAAGCTATTAAAATAGCGTCATGTTTTATAAAAAAAATCAGGCCGACAATATGAAATCGGCCCGACCAGTAAGTTAAACTTAAGGAACACAAGAGAATTTTTCTCTCACATATATTGAGACGTTCTTCGGCGAAATACGTTCAAGTTTTTGTTAAAATTTTTCATTTTTATCTATTTTGTCCAAAAAATTGCTTTCATTAGAAGCAATTTCGTCGAAGAAATTCAGCGGAAAATGTTTCATGATCTCTATCCATGTGTGTTCTAAGCCATTCTGTATCAGCTCTGCTTTATCCAAATATCTCGCGAGATATGCTTCTATTTTGTTTCGAAGATTTTCTTTGGTTTTGTCATGGCCGATCATCTCCATTGAAATTTCGTTCAACTCATCCATAGGTCGATTTGCAAACAAATCAAGATGATTGCCGTTCAATAGATATTCCTTGGTCACGTGGAATAATTCCGCTATTTTTTCCAGAGTTTTTTCAGAAGATGGAATTCTTCCATTTTTCCAAGTGCTGACTGTGGATACCGCTGCGCCGGTTGCTTCACTTATGTCTCGCAATGTCAGATTGTGGTATCCAAGCAATATTCTGAATTTTATTCCAAAGTTGCTGCTGTTTGTTTCCTTATTTACCATGTTGCCCTTTCTGCGAAAATTTTCCATTAAGAAGTGGAATTTGTTTGATTTTTTTCTGAATAATGTAGAATTTATACATAATTAAAAGATATGGTAATGATAATTTATTTTTTAGTAACTGGTTCTATGTTTAACGTCCATAAGGATTGTAAGTCAATCACATGCAATATTTTGTGATTTAGCCAGATCAATGATAAAAATGAGATGAGAGGCTCCATGGACAAATTTATAGAATACATTTTAGCCAAACTGAAAGCTGATATGGACAGCGATCTTATTGAATTATATAATAACATTATTGCCGATCTTATTCCAAATAAAAATATTGCAATAAAACTATGTGATGCAAATCTGAAAAAAATAGATTGTAATTTTAAGGCCATAAAGCTGTCCATGTCAGGATTATGTGATAAATTTTTTTGTAAAAACGAAATATGAATATTAACGATAGTAATCATTTTGGATTCATGGTTCCGCGTCAAAACTGGTTCTCTCCCAAGGAGATGGCATCAATCATAGGAAAGACTGACCAGTACGTAAGAGATGCATTTGATAATCAAAAAATTCTTGGCCACATCGCCAATGGTCGTACGCCAAAGGGGATGGAGAAAAGAAAATCCTACCGTATTCATCGAGACGGTATCTTGTTATATTTACTGGAAACTGCAAATTACTCTCCATCAGATTTTTTAAATAGAGTGACTGACCTGCTGGCCCATAGGCCAAGGTCTCAGCTGGAGGAGGTCAGGGACTATGTCGATAACTTGATCCGTCGGAAAACCCAATTCTAAAAAGAACCGCAATTCACTCAATCACAACATGTTAGCTTTTTTGAAAGAGAAAATTGAATTGTTGGTTATGATTAGATGGTCAACTAGGCGGAGGCAAAGTGGCTCGCACAGAGCCGAAAGCGATTTGGTTATCAACCTATCGTGAATTGATGGTGTTTCTGAGCCTGCCGGATGGTTATGGGCGATGACGAGTGCGGCGGCGTCTTTTCTTAATGCGTGATCTACGATCTTGCGGGGCAACACGTTAGTTCTATCAGCGATGCCTTCGCTTATTCTTTTTATTCCATTTTTGATCAGGCGCAGCCGGCTGTCCAAATAGGCGACTTCGAACACTTCATAACTCAGGCCTCCAATTTTTATTCGCCAAAATTTTTCCAATTCTTCGAAGGTATCAAGCTTAGATTTTGGATCTTCCACTGATTTTTGCACATATAGGGCTGCGCTATCTTTGATAATGTGTAGCGAAATGGCGGTAATTCTTCCCACTCCTTTCACTTCTTGCAATGTTTCGATGTCTGCATCCAGTACTGCATTTAATGAACCAAAGTATCGTAGCAGTTCCTTAGCCTGTGGCTTAACATCCTTTCTTGGAATGCATAGGGTAAGAATCAGCTCCAAAATTTCGTGGTTATTAAGGCATTGGAAGCCTGCGCGTAAAAATTTCTCTCGCAGGTTATTTCTGTGGCCATTATAATTTTTCATTTTTTTATATTTTTATATTTTTATTTTCGATAATATCGGTAAAGTGTAAAAAATTGATATCTCCTCTCATCATTGCGAAAAATATTTTCATCGCTGAGCTTATATATTTATCTTTTTTGTAAAAAAACGATAACAGATATGGCATTTTTACATTTTTTATTCTGGAACAGTGAAATATTTGTTTTTCCAATTCCATATATACTGAAGAAATTGGGACTATCGCTGGCCCAAGATTTGCTTCAACGGCACATTTTACCAAATCTATATTTTCGAATTCTGTCAATGTCCGGATGTTTATGTTATTTGTGCCAAGTATTTTATCGATTACATTGCGATTTGGTGAGTTTTGTGAAAATTTTACAAAGGGCATATTTTCCAGCTCCAATGCATTTACTTCTTTATTTCCATAAAGTTTTGAGGCTTTGGTACTTATGATTACCAATTCTTCTTCACAAAATGTATGTTTTTCTATGTTTGAGTCCTGGATGTCATTTTCTATAACACCAACATCCACAATGTCGTCTATTACAGCTTTGTGGATTTTTTCATGATTAGATAGGTACATGATTTGGACTTCGGTGGACCTGGCGGATTTTAAGAAATCGCGAATATAGGGTGGAATTATATACATGCCGATGGTTGGTGTTGTGCCGATGGAAAGCTTTTCCTTGACTTTTCTTTTTATATCACTTAGCTCGTTTCGTAATGATGAGTAGTCACTTACTATTTTTTTCGCATGATGAAGCAATGTCTTGCCTTGGCCGGTTAAAGTCAGCGATTTTTTTGTTTTATCAACCAAATCGACATCAAAATAGTGTTCAAGGGCATGTAACTTCTGGCTGACGGCTGACTGAGTGATATTATTTAGCTTTGCTGCCTTTGAGAAGCTTTCGGATTCAATTATGTCTATGAAAATTTTAAGATTTTCTATGTGCATATGCGATTCCTGGTGTATTATGCACAAATTTGCGATCATATAAACAAAAAATATGATTCCATTTAACTACCATCCAACTGGACTATATAATAATAGCTAATTAACACAGAATGAACAACTAACGTTTGGAGAATTGGAATCTCTTTCTGGCACCGGGTTGTCCAGGCTTCTTTCTTTCCCGTCGACGAGGATCTCTGGTTAAATGTCCAGCTTTTTTAAGTCGATGGCGTAATTCTGGATCTAGCAGTTGCAATGCTCTGGCGATGCCTAAACATAGGGCTCCGGCTTGGCCATTTTTCCCGCCACCATTTACAAGGATGCGAATATCAACTTTATCGGTCATTTCCAGAAGAATTAATGGGGCTAGGGCAAGTTTTTGTTCAGCTTCGGTGGGAAAATACTCCAAAAAATCTTTGCCGTTAACCTTTATTTTGCCGTTACCGCTGACTAGCCGAACTCTTGCCACAGCGGTTTTTCTTCGGCCAATGCATATAAACTCAGATTTGCAATCAGTTGCCATTGCTAAAAAGACGTTAGGGTTACAGGTTGCTGGGCCATATGAGGATGATCACTACCTCGATATATTTTCAATTTTTTAAGAAGCTCGCTGGAAAGCCTATTCTTTGGTAACATGCCGCGCACGGCGTGCTCTATTATAAATTCTGGATTACGTTTGCGCATATCGCCAAGACTAAAGCGCTTTTCATTGCCCTTATACATGGAATAAAACATATATTTTTTCTTATCATTTTTGCTGCCAGTGGTTTTTACCAGGCCGGCGTTTGTGACAATGACAAAGCCACCACAATCGATATGATGGGCGAAAATCGGCCTATCTTTACCTCGCAAAATGTTGGCAATTTTGACCGCAAGCCTTCCCAAAATCACATTGCTAGCATCGACAACGTACCACAATCCGCCTGACCTGCTATCTTCTTTACTGACCAAGGTTGTTTTCATCAAACAAATATGAGGCTGCAAGCTAGAATCCATATTCACATTGTCAACTATTTTTTATCTACTAAATTCTAATTTTGTCAATTTTCCGTTATCTTTCATTTCATAGATGATGGTAACCTTTTCTCCTGGATTTCTTTAATGATCATTTCTAAAATTTTTTCCAAATGAATCGTGCCATTAATGGACTTATTAACCCTGGAACGGACGGACACGGTTCCGTTATTCATTTCGTCTGTGCCCACAATGAACATGTAAGGGACCTTATCGAGCTCGGCCTTTCTTATTTTTGCGCCGAGTTTCTCCGGTTCTATGTCGACGCAAGCTCTCAAATTATTCTCGCGCAATTTGTTATGAATGGTCTTAACGCCTTCTGTCACCTCATCATTCACAGATAAAACTCGAATCTGTTCCGGGGCGAGCCAAGTGGGAAAATTTCCGCCAAAATGCTCGATGAGCACACCGCAAAACCTTTCCAATGAACCGAAGGGTGCGCGATGTATCATCACTGGTCGATGGGCTTTATTATCCCGGCCGATGTATGCTAAATTGAACCGCTCCGGAAGGTTATAATCCACTTGAATGGTTCCAAGTTGCCACTCCCGGCCGATGACATCTTTGACTACAAAATCTATTTTGGGGCCATAAAATGCAGCTTCGCCTTCCTCGAGGGTGAATGGCACGCCAATGGATTCGGCAGCATGGTTGAGTGCCTTTTCGGCACATAGCCAGGATTCGTCCGATCCTATGTATTTTGAAGAATCCTTGTCTCGGAGGCTCACGCGAACCCGAAAGTCCGACATGCCAAGGGTTTTGAATATTAGCTGTACCAATTGAAGACATTCGTTTATTTCACTGTCCAGCTGTTCTTCGGTGCAAAAAATATGTGCATCATCCTGAGTAAATCCACGTACCCTGGTCATACCACTTAGTTCACCGGACTGTTCCCAGCGATATACCGTGCCGAATTCGGCTAATTTAATCGGTAATTCGCGATAAGACCTTGGCTTGGAGGCGTATATTTTAATATGGCCTGGACAGTTCATTGGTTTTACGAGAAATCCATCCAGTTGGCCATTTTCTAGACCAGTCATCATCTCCTTGCATGACGCATTGTTATCTAGAAGTTTTTGTAGAGTAACGCGTTCCGGAATTGGTGGATATTGGGCGTCTCGGTAGTAAGGAAAATGTCCGGATGTTCTGAATAGATCTAGTTTAGCTAGATTCGGTGTTATAACCTGCGAATAGCCACGCTTTTCCAGTTCCGAAAGTATGAATTTTTGTAGTTCATTGCGAATTATTGTGCCATTGGGAAGCCAAAGAATTAGTCCTTGGCCGAATTCATCATCTATCATGAACAGCTGCATTTCTTTGCCGATCTTGCGATGGTCGCGCAATTTGGCCTCTTCCATTTGTTTTAAAAATAGTTCGAGGTCATCTTTGGAGTCAAAGGCGGTACCATAAATGCGCTGCAACTGCTTATTGTTTTCATTGCCTCTATAATAGGCTCCGGCAACGCTAAGTAACTTTATTGCCTTGATTTCGTTAGTATTAGCCACATGTGGTCCACGGCACAGATCCATAAACTCGCCATTTCTATACAAAGAAATTTCTGCACCATCTTCAATGTCGTTCAGGCGCGACAGTTTATACTCTTGGTTTCCGGCAGAAAATAATTCACTGGCCTCTTCTCTGGTTACGATTGTTTTCTCAAAGGGTTGATTTTCTTCGATGATTGATATCATTTCCTTTTCCAGTAGCGCCAAATCCTCAGCACTGAACTGGTGATCCACATCGAAATCGTAATAAAATCCGGTTTCAGTTGCCGGCCCTATGTCAAATTTGGCCGTTGGAAACAACCTTCCCACGGCGCTCGCCAACACATGGGCTGCTGAATGCCTGATTTCACGTAAAGCCGACTCACTCATAATATTACTACAAGTGATTATTCAAATACGCAGCCTGATAGAGTCAATATATAAACAGTCAATTGTCAATAAATTATCAATTTTAAAAAAATTTATTTTTATTTTAATCTATGCATCGAAGTTGGCTTTGCTCCTAGTTTTTACTTAGGTTGATGATTTGCTCAACCGTTGCGGAGGCAAATTCCTTTCCTTTGTATTTAAATTTACTGCATTTTAAGCCATATATATCGACGCCAAGCTCATTGGCCACATTTGTCAATTGATTTCCGGTGGATTGATCCGAGAATGCGGCTGCAAAGTGCGATACAGTGCCATTTTCAATCGAGATATCGGTGGTATTAATATTAGCATTGGTTGACAATAATACTCGGCGGCTTTCCGATTCTTTGGCTGACTGCAGTAAAATTGGTACATATTCCGTAAGTTTATTAACCACAATGGCCAGATGCAATGGAGTCACATTGCTGAAGGTGGTGCTATTGAATTTTAATTGTTTACATTGTTTTGTTGTGACATCTATTTTATGCTGTTTTGCCAGCTCAAGTGCTTTTTTTATGGCATTGTCAATGCCTTCTATCATGGCAAAAAATAGCGGTGTGCCTCTTTGTATGTTCAAATTACTATTGGTTTGCATATCTGCTTCGGATTGGAGTGCAATGTTGCATGACACTAGATCAGTGCAATGGGCCATTATGTCTAAAGTCGTTTGGCTATTTTTTTCTCCAAGAATTGCAAAGTGTAAAATGGTCCCATCGGTGATCGATAAAGTATTTGTCTTCAACTGGGCTTTTACGCTTAATATGTCCGAAAGTTTGTCAGAATTTTTTACCATACGCAATAATTCTGGTATGTATTTTTTGAGGTTGTTGAACTCACAGAAGGTGATGGCCACGTGAATGGGAGTCACATTTTCACATATGGCTCCATTCAGTTCGAGGCTGTCGCAGACTTGATCCGAGATGTCTATTTTTCTATTTTTTAATATTTCAAAAATTTTATTGATGCTCGCATCGTTTTTCATCATTGCAAAGATCAGTGGTGTGCCTCCTTTTATGATAATTTTTCCATGAGATTGGGTATTTGCCTTGGCGAGAAATATGTCATTTTCCAGCCCAGAATAATGGGCACATTCTTTATGGATGCATTCGATTAGGTAACTCAATATTTTTGCGCTATTTTGTATTTTTTCTGAAAAAATTGCAAGATGTACTGGGGTAGAATTTTTGACGAAGGCTCCATCGTTGTATAGGCAGTCGGATTTTGCTAGCAAAATTTCGCGGATTTTATTTTGGGTTTTGGCGATCTCGATTAGTTCCTTGATGGCTGATATCTTTTCGAGCCATATGGCAAAATGTAGTGGAGTGTAATCTTTGAATTCATTTCCTTTGTAGGTGAACGAATTTTTTAGACATATGTCAAAGCTTGGTTCATTTATTATTTTCTTTAGGAGCACAGACCTATCTTTATCGGTTAGCAGTATAGCCATATGTAAGAGGCTGAATTTTGTCTTTTCTTGTTTTATACCAGTAGCGGTTCTGCTGAGTAGTGAAAATTCTACGCAATCACACCCTAAGCCATTGATAGCCATTTGTTTATAGTCAATTATTATGGTCACATTTATGGTCACGTTATAAAAAACAATCTTAGAAGCATCTACTGACTTGTTGTTCGGGAAAATGCTATGCATTACGGATTTAATAGAATTTATTTGCTCTTCCTTCATGGTTTCGTTTTTCGCATGGGCAGTTTCTTTGGCTTTGGATCGTTGCCTGTATAGATTGCCAATGGCGTGAGCCGATGAAGGAATCCATTTGTTTACTTTTTCACCTACTATTTTCAATATGCTATTGCTTTTGTTGCTTGCTATAAGTGCTTTTGGCTTAGGGCTTTTTTCTGCTTGTGATTCATTATCGATGCTGACGTTTATTTTTTTCTCGTGATTTTTTTTGGGATTGATGGCCGTTTTAGTCATTTTAGATCTGTGAGATGGCGAATTTTTTTTGATGATGATTTCTTCTTTATCTCTGATTTTTTCATTTTGAGCATTAGGGGATGCTGGATGATGTGTCTTTTGGGCTATGGCTGGTGGATTATTTTTTGAGATTTTGTATTGTCTTTTTTTCATGACAACATGGCCTTGGCGTGCAACCATAACTTTTTCAGGTCTATCTTTTGATGAATTGTTTTTTTCTTTTAGTACAATGGATGAATTTTTATTTTGATTTTTAACATTTATTTTTTCACCATTTTTGAGCTTTTTATCGTCTATTTTTTCACTATTTTCTTGATCTTTAGTTTGATTGATGGTGATTTGTTTTCCATTGCTAGCATCCACTCTAATTTTTTTGCGTTCGCGTTTTTGATTATTTGCATTTTGTCCATATACTTGCCTGAGTACGTTTTTTGAAGAGTATTTATTTACCGTAGTACCTGCCGTCAAACATTGTATATCAAAAGCTTCCGATAAGCATAATACGGATAGTAACCATCTAATAATTAACCTGCTTAATTTGACCATATCCATTTTTCAGTATGTTGAATATGCAAACATTTGCAAATAGAAAATCAAGAACTATATAATGAACAGAGTGATTATTTTTAGGATAAAAATCCGATGGGTCAACTGGTCCACATGCTTCCCATAAATTACACCGGTGCAAGCATTACAACTCCAAAAGCCGTAGACTGGTAGATGTGATTGTTTGCAATGATTGCAGTGGGAATTATTCGCCGATTTGAAACCTAACAAATCGACCAATTCGGATATTTTCGCCAATTATGGCAATATGTTCTGTCAAAAGATCTGAAATGGTTTTATCCGGATCTTTTATGAATTGTTGGTTCATCAAACATATCTGATTTAACCATTTATCTATTTTACCATTGATTATCTTTTCCATGGCATTGGCTGGTTTATCAGCTGCTTGAGCTGCGGCAATTTCTTTCTCTTTTTCTAATAAACTCGCTGGCACATCTTCTTTAGAAATGAACATAGGATTGGATGCGGCTATATGCATGCATATATCATGGGCAAGTCGCTTGAAATCAGAATTTTTTGCAACGAAATCGGTTTCGCAATTCAGTTCGAGAAGAACACCAATTTTGCTGCCGTTGTGGATATAGGAATCGATAATTCCTTCATCGGCTTGACGGCTAGCTTTTTTCGCCGCGGAAGCTGCACCAGTTTTGCGGAGAACATCGATAGCTTCTTCTATATTACCATTGGCTTCGATCAAAGCTTTTTTACAATCGACAAATCCTGCGCCTGTGCGTCCACGCAGTTCGCCGACTAATTTTGCATTTATTTCAACCATTTTCCTGATCCTCCTTAGGGTCTTTCGATATTGACTCAGCGTCACATGGTTCATCTCCTTTGGTTAGAACGGCTTCATTTTTTTCCTTAGGAGATTTTTGGATTTTTCTTGAAATCTGTGTTCTGGTTTTACCCATGGCTTTATCTACGGACTTCATTTCATCGGCTAAAGTAACACTTTCTGCAGCCTTCGTAAGTTGTTCATCCATAACGACAGATTGTTCAGGTATCAGTTCATCTTTTTCTATAATTTTTCTGTTTTTCTTTATTTCTTGCTTTTTTGCTGAATACCTCTCTTTGCCTATGGCGATGGCTTCGGAGACGCAGTCGATAATTATTTTTATGGACTTTGAAGAGTCATCATTTCCGGGTATGGGATAGGTCACGACGGTTGGGTCAGAATTTGTATCGACAATTGCCACCACTGGAATACCTATTTTTTTCGCTTCGGCAACGGCTATGCGTTCAGTCTTTACATCCACCACAAATAGGGCCGATGGAAGTTCGTTTATTCCGGTTAGGCCTTCAAAATTTCTACGCATGCGCATCATCTGGCGCCGAATAACCGATGCTTCTTTTTTAAGCATGGAATCCATGGTACCATCGGCTTCCATTTCAAGAAATCGACGATATTTGTTCAGGCTTTTCTTAACCGTATCAAAATTAGTAAGACCACCTCCAAGCCAATGATTGACGCAAAACGGCATCTGCAACGAACCGGCGGCATTTCTGATTATATCCTGAGCCTGCTTTTTGGTCGCAACAAACATAACATTCTGACCGCCAGCTACTAACTCCTCGAGAAATTCGCAAGCAAGTTCCAGACGTTTGTGTGTTTTTTCCAGATCTATGATGGAAATTCCACTTCTATGCGCATAGACAAAAGCTTTTGATTTTGGATTCCAACGCCTTCTCTGGTGTCCTAGGTGCACGCCAGCTTCAAACAAATCACTTATGGTCACATTCATAAAAAACTCCGTACCCTTATTTAGGGCCTTGGATAAATATTAACTTACTTTATAAAGGAGTGTTGAGAATTTTTCTTAATGCAAGCCTTTTTTTAATAAAAATTAAACTAATTTGTTAAGATGTTCATTATCTTATGCTTAATGTACACTTTTTTTAAAATATTTTTGCCATTGATATATTTTTTTAGGCTGTCCAGATTTATAATTGATGACAAAATATCGTCTTCGGAGGCGTTGGTGGGGATCAGAATATCGCCACGAACCTTTCCATTTATTTGAATGATTATTTTATGATTATCGATTTTGTTCTGTAGGTTTTTGTATACCGGCCACTTAGCGAAATATATACTGGTGGTTTCACCGCTGCGAGCCCAGAGTTCTTCGCAAATGTGTGGAGCAAATGGTGCGAGCAATTTGAGAAATATTTTTGCCGTTTCCAAGGTCATGCCATCATTTTGGCGCACGCCGTTTATAAATATCATCATTTGGGAGATGGCGGTGTTGAAGCGCAGTGCTTCTATGTCATCGGTCACTTTTTTAATTGTGTCGTTCAAAAGATCGCTAATGGCCTGACTATCAGTGGGTTTGAATCGAGTTAGCTGGCCATTGCTTTGGACATATTCGCGCCAAACCTTTTTCAAAAATCGATGGACGCCTTCGATGCCTGATGGGCTCCATGGCTTCATTGCTGCCAATGGCCCGAGGAACATTTCGTAGAGTCGCAGAGAATCGGCGCCATAGTGTGAAATTATTTCATCGGGATTTATGACGTTTCCTCGGCTTTTAGACATTTTTGTGCCGTCTTCGCCTAGAATGATTCCCTGGTGGAACAGTTTCGTAAATGGTTCTTTTCCATGAGTTAAGATTCCGATGTCGTACAAAAATCTGTGCCAAAATCTTGAGTATAGTAGATGGAGTACGGCATGTTCGGCGCCGCCAATATAAATATCTGGATAGCCCCAGTATTTTTCGGCCTGGGGGTCAACCAGATTTGTTGCGCACTTCGGCGACAGATAACGCAAGTAATACCAACATGATCCGGCCCATTGAGGCATGGTATTTGTTTCTCGTCGAGCTTTTACGAGGTGACTAGGTGTTGTTTTTGCATCATTTGCTGAAATTATTTCACATTTTTCCATATCTATATATACGTTGAGCCAATCTTCGGCACGGGAAAGTGGACTTTCTCCGTCGTCGGAAGGTAGATAGGATGAGATATTTGGAAGCTTTAGTGGCAAATATTTAGATGGCAAAGGTAGGGCAAAGAATGTTTCTCCATCTTTTTCGAATGTGACTGGTTTTTGAGGTAGAAATTCTTTCATATTGATATGGTTACTAGATGAAATTTTTTCATAATCCTCTTTATTTATCCAGAGAATTGGCACCGGTTCACCCCAATATCTTTGCCTTGAAAACAGCCAGTCTCTCAATTTGTAATTGACGCACGGGCGGCCTTTGTTAAGCGCCAGCAGATCGTCGGTGATTTCTTGCCTTGCTCTGTCGGAATGCAGGTTTGAATATTTTCCTGAATTCAATAATTTGCCATGGGCGCAAAATGGAATTGTGGCGCTATCATCTTCAGGAGAAATGACTTGTGTTACGTCTAGTCCAAATTTTTTGGCGAATTCATAGTCCCGTGAATCGTGGGCTGGCACAGCCATGATGGCTCCGGTGCCGTAGGTTATCAGCACATAGTCCGATATCCAGATTGGAATTTTTCTATTATTTATAGGATTTATTGCATAGCTGCCTGAAAAAATTCCGGTTTTAGCTTTAGCCAGATCGGTGCGCTCCAGATCACTTTTCTTTTTGGTCTGGGCGACATAATCTTCAAAACTATTTTTGTTTTGTGCTGTAACTATTTTATGCAGAATGGGATGTTCCGGGGCTACCACTAGAAATGTTGCGCCGAAAAGTGTGTCAGCTCTGGTGGTAAAGACAGATAATTTGTCTTTTTGGCCGTCTATTTCGAAGTCAATTTCAGTGCCTTTTGATTTGCCGATCCAGGCAATTTGTTGGCGTTTTGTTGAATCTGGCCAGTGAATATCTTCCAGTCCTTCTAGCAATTTATCAGCATAGTCTGTGATTTTTAACACCCACTGGCGCATATTCTTACGTTCAACCGGATGGTTGCCTCGTTCGGATTTGCCGTCGATGATTTCTTCATTTGCCAGAACAGATTTAAGGGCTGGACACCACCAAACTGGCTTTTCCGCTACATAGGCCAGACCATGTTTGAATAGTTGTAAAAATATCCACTGGGTCCACTTAATATAGTCATCATCTGTTGTGTTTATCTCTCTGTCCCAATCGATTGCAAAACCTAATGCTTTTATTTGTCGCCGAAAATTATCCACATTTATTCTGGTATTTAGAGCTGGATGTTGGCCGGTGGCGATGGCATGTTGTTCCGCTGGCAATCCAAATGCATCCCAGCCCATTGGATGTAACACATTGAATCCGTTGGCTTTTTTGAACCTTGTGACTATGTCCGAAGCCGTGTAGCCCTCGGGATGTCCTATGTGCAGACCTGTGCCGGATGGATAGGGAAACATGTCCAATGCATAGAATTTTTTCGATGAGGTGTCCATTTTTGATGAAAAAATTCCATGGCCATACCAATGGTTTTGCCAAAATTTTTCTATTTCTATGAATTTATATTCTGCGCTGTTTTTTTCCATGTATAAGCTGGAATAATCTCAGATTTTTTGATGGAAAAACAAGCTTAAAATGACCATATTAGACCGATGATTTTCTGAAAAATATGACCGCAAGTAGGAGGATCATGATGTTTCCTAACCATGCTGCTATCAATGGGTTAACGGTTCCATTGCCGCCCAAAACAATGCCGACATTATTTATTATATAGAACATAAAAAATAGGCCGATGCCTTTTAGCATTACCACCGATGGGTTTGTGCGAATTCCGACAGTGACAAATGGCACGCTCATGGCTATTATGGTCAGGCAGCAAAAGGCTGAAGCGATTGCGCTGTAGTATCTTACGAGATAGGCTCGGAGTCTGTCCATCTTATTATTACGGCAATGAGAAATGGCATCTCTCAGTTCAAAAAACGACATGGTTTTCAGGCTTTTTTTCAACAGTAGTAGAATTCTGGGGTTGTCTTTTAATTCATTCACCATAAGCTGTTTATGGGGTTTGGCTAAGATTGGGTTGCCGGTTTTTGTGTCGAAAATAACTTCTCGGCAATTTAATAGTTTCCAATGGCCGTTTGACTCATCGAAATTGCCGCGTTCGGCTGTAATTCTGCGAGCTTCGATGCCATTGATATAGTGATGCACCGATAGGCCAAATGCATTGCGTGAATATTTGCTGAACCTGTTGATGTACAGCAATTTATCTTTATTTTCATTGAATAATGTGAGATTCCTGACTACCCCTATGTCATCGAAACATAAGTCCTTGGCCTCGTTAATGAAATGTAATTTTTCTTTGAGATTGTTCAGCGATTCGAAGGCCCTGGGTGATAATTCCGTATTTATTTTTAGCATGGCCACCGATAGCAACGCTCCGGCCAGCCATAGCGCGCGCGATATTCTTCCTAGTCCAAGACCAGCACAGATCAACGCAATTAATTCGTTGTTTTTCTGTAACATGTTGATTAGGAAGATGATGGACAAAAATAATGCAGATGGTATGCTGATGGGCAGCAATGTGATCATTAATGAAGTGTAGTAGTTTTTAAGATCTTGTAGGCCAATGCCATATTTGATTAGATCACCGAGATTTTTGTAGGCATCTTCAAAGACCAGGATGGCCATTGTCACGATGAAAAATACTAGGAAAAACTTAAGCCATTGAAGAAAAATGTAACGATCAACTACTTTGAACACAATGTTTTATAGCTAAACAAAAGTTGCCGTTTAATAAATACTTTAATGAACACTTCTTCGTGCCAAAGCATGGGCCTTGGCTGCATAGTCCGCACATATCGCCCCTATAAAGCCCGGCCTATTATATAGTGACGCGCGCGCGCACGAAGGTATTAGCCCATCAGCAACATATGGCGATACTGGTCCAATAGCTCACATTTCTCTTCCTCTTCTCTCAGAAGATGTTCTATGTCATTATATAGTTCTGGTTCTGTAATATTTTTACCATCGGTTTCTATTCTTTGTTTAAAAATTGTTCTTAGCTCTCCTATTTTGCTGCGAAACTGCGTTGGAGTGAGAATGCCTCGATTTGTGACTTCTGGTCTAAGTAGTTGGATAAGGGCGCCATCTAATGTCTTTACTTTCAGCACCTTAGAGAGTTTGGCCTCTATCTTTCCATCGCTGGGATCGATGCTGCTGGTGGATGGCAACCGCATGCGGTTATTGAAATCCGAACCTTTGGTTATGCCGGTTAAACCGAAATCCATTTCGAAATTTTCTTCCAAATCGCTCTTCGATTTCTTTGTTGGTTTACTGTTTAAATCGTCTGTCATGTTTTATATCTCCCTTCAATGGATATTCTTAGGTCAACAATGTTCCTTTGCTAATGCTATTCCATATCGCTAAGATCAAATGACCTACCAAGGCTACCCAAATATTATTTACTATTAAAATATTAGGTCCACCTTAGAATTGTTAGAGAATTCGTTAGTCCCCTTCGAAAGTTCCAAGCCGGTCCTGCAAATCTGACAATAGTTTAATCGAATCTTCTAATTTTCCAATAGTAAAATCGTTGCAGCTGTGTTTGATAGCAAAGCCAAGCCTATCGTCATCCTGTAGCACTGGATTCACCGGAAATTGATAGCCAATCTGGGGATTGCATAGTTCTAAGGCCTTCATATACAACCGCGAACTTGGAAATCGATAGCTGCGCAGAATGTACATGAATGCGCTGTCATTCCTCACATCGATGAACAAATGGCCGATGGTCTGGATTTCCAGATGGACGACGCCGTGTTCGTTTTTCTTGAGATTGCTAAATCCAACCAGCCCACCAAGTTCCTGAATAACTGTGTCGATATTCGCTTGCATTTTTTACCAATTATTGAACCTCTTCCTCGAATAAATTTTCGTCGTCCGCCTCCTCTTCGAGCAGAATTAACTCATCCAACTTGTGCTGTGCCGTGTCGAGCATTTGATTTCTCGATTGGGGATCGCTGAAAAATTTCATCGGAAATTTTCTTACCAATTCCATGACGCTATTCATAGAATAGATGGTGCCTTCCAGATCGCTTTCCGGTGTTGGGCCGAATATTTCGATTAGTTTTAGAATCTGGGCATCACCAACAAAAGTACTCTGGGTCATTTTTACAAGTTCCCTTGTGGCAACAAGTTGTTCATCGCTCGTGAATTTTTTGTCTTGGAATTGAGGGAATGTTTTTTTTATGTCTTCGCTCATGGTTCCGATGTCATCGTGGGCCTGGCCGGAGATTTCCACCCGAAATAATCCATCCCGGACGGCTCTTAACTCTTCTGTTGAACGAGAGGGGTTTAAGGATTCCATATCTCGGCCAAGGAGTTCTATCATCGATTCGATATACCTTTTAAATTTTTCCTTTTTCCCTTCATGTTTTTGATAAAAATTTTCGAACAAATCCAAAGGATTATTCATTTGAAGCACCTCATCTCTGTAATCAGCTGCCAAGGCTGTTGGATTCATATCCTTATTCTGGCCAGCAAGTTGCTGTTCTTTTAACAATTCAGCGGCCTTGGGAATCAGATTGTAACCGTCCTTGATTTCCTTGCCATGATGTTTATGTAGCTTTATTTGCGCTGCGCCTAGTTCGTCCTGAAAGAGTTTTGAAGCATTTATGCTGGCTTTAATGGATTTTGCCTGTTCTCCCAATTCCTGCCTTTTTTGGGTGGCAAAGGAATCGGTCCTGCCATCCAGTCGCTTCTGCATTTTTTCCACCTGCTTTAGCTCAGTTTCTGCTGAAAATTGTTCGAGCTCTTCGGCCTCAAGAGCATACTGAATGACATTGTCCTGTTCAGTAACTTCGCCAAAATCTTCGGCTGCCTGTTTTAATATGATATCTTTGATGGATGCTTCGGATTTCGGATCGTCTTCCAGCAGAGATCGATTCATCAATCGCCTCATGGAAGATTCGAAATTTTTATATTTATTGGTGTCTTGAAAGCATCCGAGACGGTTGGCAACCTTGGAAAGAATCTTTTCTTTCTCTTTGATTTTCTTTTTGGTTTCGATTTTTCTATTTTTTATGGGTTCTCTTGGCTTTATTTTAGTTGCGGCAAAATCATCCATTTTATCAGCTAACTCGATGGCTGATAATGTCTTTTCGTGCAACTTAACCTCTTGGCCATGGTAGGATCCGGTGACTCCTGCGGTCTGGGTTAAGCCATCGACGAATGTCGTTGAAGATATAGAATTGGTCTCCACAGTCCTTTTGTCTATACTATGAAAATTGCGATTTTTGGCAATAAAAACAGCTATTTATAAAAAAAGTAATTTTCCTCTTCCCTTGGGCTTGAACAAATTTGTAAAAAAAATATCATGGTCCAGTTCTGCTATGGCGCTATTGCTGAAAATTTTATCTGGACCGCATCAGGGTGCAGAGTTTGCGTTGCCCGATGAGGCCATAATGGTTGGCTCTGATGATTCTTGTAGTTTGGTTCTAAATGATGCTCTAGTGGTCGATAAGCATATGAGAATTGTGAAGGTAGCCGATTCGAAGTTTGAACTGGAGCCAATAAATGGTAATGTGTTTATGGATGGCCATCTAGTTACGGGAAAGATGGTTGGGGATATATTTAAGTTCATAACCCTCGGCACAACCCAGTTGATGGTCGGCCCGGAAAATGATGATGGATGGACCAAGGTCTCGTTGGACAGTGCTCCGACCCTCGATCCCATTGAGGATAAAAACAATGGCCCAGAGACTGGCGAGGCTGATGGATCTGCTAAAAAGGAAAAGGCCAATGATTTAGCACCGAAGATCAAACCAAAACGAAAGGCATTGGTCTATATTTTGAAATTTTTTTGTCAATTCGTCATAGCCCTTGGACTTTCGATAGCCATCGTATTTTTCTCAAGAGATAGGCACACAAAGCTGATTGTTGACCCGGTGCTGGATATAAAAGGTAAAATCGCAGATCTAAAGATACCGGGCATATTGGATGCAAAGAAGCTGGAAGATGGAAGTATCTATGTTACTGGCTATGTTAGTTTAGTTGCTCAATCTGCTAGAATTAAAGCCGAGGTGCATTCCATGTATCCCAATGTCAAAGTGAAGGTCTATAGCGGTGAAAAGATAAGCGCCACCGTGGAGGAAATTCTGAGGGAAGCAAAAATAGATGTGAAATTTAATGAAATTACCCAGGGCAAATTTTCAGTCACTGGCTATGTTTTTAATCCTGTGCGCTGGGATAGAATGAAGCATCGGATTCTAGAAGAGGTGAAAGGTCTTATCGATTTCGAAGATAAGGTTCTTACTCAGACAAAGGTCCTGAAAATCGGTGTTGAAATATTAAAAAAATATTCACTGGATGATAAGATTAGGTTTAATTGTAGCGATTCTGGCGTTACTGTGTCTGGTATCCTTACGGAAAGAGACAAAAACAATTGGTTAATAGCCAAGGAAGACATAGAACACAATATAGATGTCGGGACTGATATCGTTTTTTCTATAAAAATGTCTGCAGATACCAGCATTGGTACAGAAAAATATTTTGGAGGAAAAATTGACAGTATAGTGTACAACGAAAATGGGTTAGAGTGGATAAATATGCGTGATGGTCGCAAATATTTTGAAGGTTCTGTGCTTCCCAGTGGTTATATTGTTGATAATATAGAAAAAGATTTTATAGTTATAAAAGGACCGGATGGTACGATTACAGTAGATGTGGAACATATGTGATTGGTAATATGGATAAAAAAAGGATAACAATGGTGGAGATGGAACGGCGATTGCTGGATGATGCCAATGGCAGCTACAGGAAGTTTCTGCTGGATAGATTAATCGAGTATAAGTCCGAGTTAAGCTATAGATTGAACTCTGGCCTTTCATCCGACCGGTTCGAAGTATACAATAAAATAAAAATGGCCTTGGAAAAGGCTCAGGAAGTAATAAAAAACTTTAAATAGATTAGTAGCAATTTTTTTTAACATTAACAATTAACAAAGGAGGAAATTATGTCAGAAGGAAGTGGAGGAATAAATAGATGGTTTACACCTAAAGAAGGGGAATTGATAGGTACACAAACAGCATCGGAGTTATCAAGTAGTAGGGTAAGTATTCTTAACATTTATAAGATACTTTCCACTTATATGTCGGATTATGAGAAATCTCTGAAAGAATCGCTGGGCGTTATACAAGGTTCAACTGCGTCGGAGATAGATCAGGGCACATTACTTGAGTTACAGGCGATGGTTCAAACCTGGGGTACGATTTCAGCAACTTCTACTGGTATCGTGCGTTCCATCGGCGACACGTTGTCGAAAATCACCCAGAATATTCGCTAGAAATTGGAGATTTTGCATTGAGCTTGAACCAAACAGTTTCTTCCGGTGACTCGGAGGCTCCGCTGGAATATTCTGATATTCCAACGGACATTATCCGTATGCTGATGGACATAGGTTATGTGGCCACCGGCTGTGGATTCAAGGCCAGTGCAGAATGCATTTTCGATGCATTGATCGCTGCAAGACCATCCAGCGAATTGCCACTGATTGGCCTCGCGGTGGTTAAGATGAGCTTTGGCCAGGTTTCCGAAGCATCGAAAATTCTTACCGAAAGTGTGGCCAAGATAAATCCAGATAGCCAATTGGCAAAGGCTTTTTTTGGCCTGCTTCTAAAGCAAATCGGATCCAATCGCGAGTCTGAAAAGGTGTTAAGTGAAGTATTGGAAACTAATTCAGACGAAGATGCAGTGGCATTGGCCAAAAGCATTTTGTCCGATGTGGGTCGATAGAGATAATTAATTTATAAAGAAAGGTAATATTATGTCAGTAGAATCAATCAGTATGGGCCAGATACCCAATAAAAATGTCAGCGACAGTTCTGTGGATTTAGATAAAATTCAGCCAAAATCTGTATCTGATTTGGATGGAATTAATTTTGAAAATGAGATGAGTCAGCCTGATCCGGCCAAACCATTGATGGTCAATTCCATAGATAAACAGCAGATGCAGGCTGCTTTGGATAAGGAGATGGAAATTAACCAATCTCCCGGTGATAATATTCTTCAAACCGTTCAGGGCGTTAGAGATCAGTATATGCAGATCGAGGATAATTTGAGAGCGCTCACGTCCAAGGGCAGCGATTTAAGCAGTGTAGATTTGATGCAGCTTCAGTTTGAAGTCATGCAACTGAGCTATATGAATGAGCTTTCATCGAAGGCAGTGGATAAAACGAATAATATGGCACAGACGTTGATGCGTAACCAATAGCAATGCAATCAGTAATTTAATTATATCCATAGTTTATAATCCCATTATCCGGTGCCGAATTCTTTCGGTGCCGGTTTATTTATACTACTAAACTAAGTTTGCTATTTGACTAGATCGATTTTTTTTATACTATGAACACAGCTACTTGGGGTGTTATGAGTAAGTCTGTATTGGATAGGGTATTGTTGCTTGGGATGTTATGCATTTCATTATTTCTGACAGGTTGCGGCAAGTCAGCACTGTATTCCGGCCTGAAGGAGAAGGAAGCCAATGAAATAATCTCCATTCTGCAACAATACGGTTTCAGCGTAGAAAAAGTATTGGGCAAGGAAAATGTTTGCAGTGTTATTATAGATAAGACTAGATTTTCGTTGGCAATAGAAATTTTAACATCAAAAGGCTATCCAAAAACTAAGTTTGAGACCGTTGGCGATGTTTTTAAAAAATCCGGATTGGTTTCATCTCCGCTGGAAGAGCGGGTGCGATTCATGTATGCCCTGGGTGAAAGCGTTTCGGCCACCATAAACCAAATCCCTGGAGTAATAGAGGCTAAGGTGCACATAGTTTTACCAGAAAACGATCCCTATACGGAAAAAGCTACGCCTTCGTCTGCGGCGGTGTTCGTGTCCTATCGGCCAGATTCGTCGGTGGAGGAATATGTTAGAGACATTAAATATTTGGTGGCGAATAGCATAGAGGGTCTTAACTACGATAAGGTTTCCGTGGCATTATTTCCGATCCAATTGCCTACCTTGCCCCAGTCTCAGACCAATGGAGCCACCATGGTTAATATAGCCGGTCTGGAGATATTATCCTCATCCAAAAATCAGCTTTATATAATTTTTGGCATTTTTGTAGCCATAGTATTGGTTTTATTTTTGGTCATATGTATCATGGCCTATCGGAGTGTGAGTCTCCAAAAGAAAGCGGCCGAAGTGGAAAAGTCAAAGCCCGAGGCGGAGCCAAAAAAAGGTGATGAAATAATTGAATAAACTTTGTATTTCGATGAGCCAGCTGGATTACATTAGGAACACGCTAAAGAAGGACCCAAGGGTCTTTTCCGAGATCTGCGATTTTAACGATAATGTTATAAAATATTTGCATGATGATCACCTGGCGAAGCTAGATTGTAAAAAATCCATCCTGTGGGAGCTGTCTAGGAATTCGCGTACAAGAAATGCCCTGAATGCCTACATTTCAAAAAAGCTTGATTTGGGTAGTTGGTACGGTGATTTTTCCGAGCAACGCTATGGACTATGTTTGTTTAGCCGAGACGACATTTCTTTGCTGTCAATCTACTTAGGATCGGTGGTCTATGAGCAGGATATCAGGAAAATCGTCCAACATCATGAGTTGAAACAGCTGAAGGATCAGATCGGTGATGCCTATTATTTTTCTATGAAAGAGGCAGATCTATTGGTTAAGAGATCGCAGATAGATGCATTGGCTCTGCCGATTTTTTCAGGAGATATCTATGCCAAGATCGTCCAGGCCGGTAAATTTGTGATATCTGCCTGTTTGGCCGCAATACCCCAGGATTTGGGCCTGAAATTTATCCTGAAATTTCCAAAAAACGAGACCTGGGATTTTTCTCATGAAACTTCGATGACTGACCAATGCTGGGAATTTACAAAAAAAATACTTGGGCACTTGGCCGGCGGCGAGATTCATGTGCCAATGATGATAGGAGGGTAGCTATGTTTGTGATAAAAAATGAAGGTCTACAGCTAATGCCTGGTTCTAAAATCCTTAAGGCTGAAGAATATACTGCCATTGTTTCCATAGGCGATGCGATGAAAATGGCCAATGAAATTAATGCTAAGGTACTAAATCAGGCCAATGCCGAGAGCGATCGGTTGATTGCCGAGGCCAATGCCAGGGCTGAGAAGGTTGTAAATGAAGCCAATGTGCGCAGCGATAATTTAGTCCAGGAAACCAACGAGAAGGTCAGATTACTGGTGGAAGAGAGCAATGCCAAGGCCAAAAAGCTAATCGACGAGGCGGTGGCAAAACAAAATGAGATCTTGGCTTCGGCCAAGGCTCGCTACGAGGAGGAGGCCAAGAAGGGCCGCGAAGATGGTTATGCCAGTGGTAAACAAGAGCTTGCAGATAAGATGATGGAGATTGTTTCAAAGAATGCAGAGAATTTTGCTAAGTTTGAGAGTGAAATGGTCGGTATCGTTAGCAAGGCAGTCCAGCGAATAATCGGAGAAATCGATCAGAAGGATTTGATCACAAATATAGTGAAAACGGCTGTGAAAAATATCAAAAATCAAAAACAAGCTGTACTGAAAGTATCTGCTGCCGAAGCGCAAACCATAAGAGATCGGCTGGATGAAATCCTGGTAAATGGCGATGGCATAAAGTATCTAGAAATAAGTGCAGATTCTCGACTAAAAAGGGGGACCTGTGTCATCGAGACCGAGATTGGGGTGGTTGATGCTAGCTTAGATGTGCAGATGGAAGCCATAACAAAGGCCATTACCAAGGCATTGAAGTGATGGATATTAAAATGGATACGGAAAATCTTGAATATAAAACTGATGGTCAATCGACTGATGAAATCCTTGGGGATATCGAGACCGGAAAGAGTCGCAGCATAGCGTCAATCATCGACCAAAGCATAGAAGAGTCTACTACTTTTAAGTTTAAAGGGAAGGTGTTACAGGTGGTTGGCACCATTATGAAAGCTGCTGTGCCCAGTGTTAAAATCGGCGAGCTATGCATTTTAAAAAATCCCTGGGAAGATTCCGAGCTCTATGCGGAAGTGGTTGGCTTCGACAAACAGGCGGCGATTTTGACTCCTTTGGGAGAGTTGAATGGAATTTCGTCTTCCACCGAAGTGATTCCCACCGGTGATGTGCATATGGTTCCGGTTGGTGATGATCTGATGGGCCGTACGGTGGATGGCCTTGGTCATGCCTCGGTGGATAAAATTCGAGGCAAATTTGAGCCAGAGGCCTATTATCCTGTCTACTGCGATCCTCCGAGTCCCATGTCTCGAGCGCCCATAGCCAAGCCGCTTTCGTTGGGAGTCAGAGCCCTGGATGGATTACTGACCTGTGGTGAGGGTCAGCGACTCGGTATATTTGCTGCGGCTGGCGGCGGAAAAAGTACGCTGTTGGCCCAAATAATTAGAAATACCGAGGCCGAGATAAATGTGCTCGCGCTCATAGGAGAACGTGGTCGTGAAGTCCGAGAATTCATTGAAAAAGATCTGGGAGAAGAGGGAATGAAGCGTTCAATATTGGTGATTGCCACATCGGATCGTTCTGCAATGGAAAGACTTAAAGCTGCCTATGTGGCCACTGCCATTGCCGAATATTTTCGCGACAAAAACAAAAAGGTCTTGTTGATGATGGATTCAGCAACGCGTTTTGCCAGAGCCCAACGTGAAATAGGTCTTGCTGCCGGTGAGCCACCAACCCGAAGAGGGTTTCCTCCATCGGTTTTCGCCACGTTACCAAAGCTAATGGAAAGGGCTGGCCAATCTGCAAAAGGCTCCATAACTGCGCTATATACCGTTTTGGTTGAAGGAGATGACATGACTGAGCCCGTGGCTGATGAAACCAGATCAATTTTGGATGGCCACATAATTCTTTCGCGCAAGCTAGGTTCGGCAAATCATTATCCGGCCATAGATGTTTTGGCGAGCATAAGTCGTTGTATGTCAGCGATCGTACCCGATGATCACAAGGCTGCCGCTGGAAAATTGCGAAACATTTTGGCCAAATACAACGAAGTGGAGTTATTGGTTAGAATTGGTGAATATAAGCGCGGGTCCGATGCCGTCACCGATGAGGCCATCGATCGAATCGAGGCGGTAAATTCATTTTTAAAACAGGGCCAGAAGGAAATAAACACCTTCGATGAAACGGTGGCAAAATTAAAACAGGTGGTTGGTATGTAAGTCAAGTTGCTGTATGGCAAAGAAATATGAGCTGGATGATTTGTTAAGGGTTAGAGAGATTCGCAAGGATCGGGCAGAAAAGAATCTTACCCAGGCTCAGAAGCTGCTAAAGGAAGCCGAGCAGGCATTGGCCAAAGCCAAGCAGGAGCTAGAGGATTATAAATTATTCGTAATCAGTGAAACTAATAGGTTATATAATCAAATTTTAAAAAAAAGTATAAAGAAAAATTCCGTTGATGCACTGCATGCGGCGGTTAAGGAACTTCAAAATAAGATTTTTGAATATGAAAAACGAGTAGAAGATGCGATTGTGATGTGCCAAAAAGCCAAGGAAAATCTCGAAAAAAGGAGAGAGGAATTGGCCCAAGCAAAGCGTAATATCGATAAAATAGAATCTCTAAAAGATAAATGGAGAGAGGAAGTTAAGAAAGAGGAAGAACTTCAGTCTGACCTTGAGATGGAAGACTTTAGGGTAAAAAATTTGGAGTAAATAAATATGAGCGATAATATAAAAATAAGTGGTGATAATCCAGTATTCAATGACCTAGGTGTCGATAAGGTTTCTTTTAATCCGAATACGTTAAAACCTCCATTGCAAGATGATGTTGGTGCTTTTAAGAAAATTCTCGGAGGAAATGATAATGATAAGAAGAAGCCATCTAGTTCTCATTCTGCTGATGATATATCTAAAGCCAATGGAAATAAAAATGAGCGAGTCGATGATCCCATCCGGCATTTTTTTAAGGATCATGAGTCTGATAGCCTAGAAGATTTTGATGGTCAAAATCTACCTGGAAGTTCCTATGGGCTCATCGGAGAAGTCGCTGACGAAGCCTCCGGAAGGCAGGAGCTTGGCGCATCGGCCCAGGAAGATGCTTTGCTAAGTCAGGAAAGTGGTTTCGACCATGGAACTGGTGGCATCGGAGAAGTCGCGGACGAAGTCTCCGGAAGGCAGAGGCTCGGCGCATCGGCCAAGGAAGATGCTTTGCTAAGTCAGGAAAATGCTTTTGGCCATGGAACTGGTGGCATCGGAGAAGTCGCGGACGAAGCCTCCGGAAGGCAGAGGCTCGGCGCATCGGCCAAGGAAGATGCTTTGCTAAGTCAGGAAAATGCTTTC
>JAIRTH010000025.1 GCA_031255005.1 Puniceicoccales bacterium
GCCATTTTACGCATAAAAGAGCTACGAGATATGGGCATTGAGACAATTATACCATCAGAAAATGCCCTAAGAGCAATGTTCGTCCTCCATGGCAAAGATTATGACGATTATAAAAATGAAATCCATGACCGTAAAGAATTCAAAATTTGGTAGTAATTATGAAATTCATTTATATGGCGCAGCAATGCGCCATTTTTGTTTAAGACAATCCTTCCACTGATGAATTAAAAATAAAGATTATCTAACATTAACTCTGCCAGCTAGTTGGGCCACATGATAACGGATTTTTGCTTCGAGTTTTTCGACCTCCTCTTGATTATAATCGCTTTTCATTCGTGCTAACTCGAGAGCTTTTTCAGCGGCTTCCTTGGCGTTTTTAACACTGTCAACATCTACAGATTTTATATTCACGGCTTCGTCAACTAAAATTGATAACCTGTTGTGTTCTAACTTCAAAAATCCCGACGAAATGGCAATGTTTTCACGATTTTTTCCATAGGTGACTATAACACTACCAGGCCATACCAAAGCAATTATGGGTCTATGTTCCGGTAAAATTTCAATCTCACCCAAAGCAGTGGAAATGACCACCGATGAAGCCTCCCCATTGAAAATTTCTTTGGCCGGCGTTATTATTTCCAAAAAAATCGACATATCATCCCTTATTGGATTTCAAAACTTCATCCACAGTGCCCTTCATATAAAAATCATTCTCTGGCACATCATCTAGCTTCCCGTCAAGTATCATAGCAAAACCTTTAACCGTTTCTGCCGTAGAAACATACCTACCAGGTATCCCGGTAAAAGCCTCAGCCACATGGAATGGTTGCGATAAAAATCTCTGAATTTTCCTAGCCCGCGAAACGGTCAACTTGTCAGCCTCGGACAACTCGTCCATTCCAAGGATGGCGATTATATCCTGCAACTCTTTATATTTTTGAAGCACAGATTGGACCTCTCGTGCAACCCTAAAATGTTCTTCACCAACAATACCTGGATCAAGCGCCTTCGACGTGGAGGCCAATGGATCCACCGCCGGGAATAAAGCCAATGCCGCAATCCTCCGATCCAATACAATGGTAGAATCCAAATGGGCAAAGGTATTGGCCGGCGCTGGATCAGTCAGATCATCTGCCGGTATATACACTGCCTGAAAAGAAGTTATTGAACCATTTTTCGTCGACGTAATCCTCTCCTGCAACTGACCCATCTCATAGCTAAGCGTAGGTTGGTAACCGACAGCCGATGGCGATCGCCCAAGCAAAGCCGACACTTCAGATCCGGCCTGGGAGAATCTAAATATATTATCAATAAACAGCAACACATCCTGATGCTTCTCATCACGAAAATATTCTGCAATGGTTAACCCAGTCAACCCAATGCGCATGCGAGCCCCAGGTGGCTCATTCATCTGGCCAAAAACTAATGCCACTTTGGAATTTATCGGATTTTTTTCATCGATAACCCCCGAATCACACATTTCATAGAAAAGATCATTGCCTTCTCGCGAACGCTCCCCCACTCCGGCAAAAACAGAAAAACCTCCGTGCCCTAGAGCGATATTATTTATTAACTCTGTGATTACCACAGTTTTGCCAACGCCTGCACCACCAAATGCACCAATCTTTCCTCCTTTCACAAAGGGGCAGATCAAATCAATAACCTTTATGCCAGTCTCTAAAATATTGGCACAAATATCCTGATCCAGTAATTTCGGAGGTTTTCTATGAATTGCCCAACGCGTTTTGGTATTCACAACACCTTTACCATCAACCGGATCGCCCACAACATTAAGAATGCGCCCCAGGACCTCTTGTCCCACCGGAACAGAAATGGGGGCACCTAGATCAAGCACCTTGATCCCCCGGGATAGACCATCGGTCGATGCCATTGAAACGGCTCTAACTTTGCCATTTCCAATATGTTGCTGAACTTCCAATATGAGCTTCTTTCCATCAATCCCCAAATCGATTTCCAAAGCATTATATATATCTGGCAAGTTGGTAACATCAAATTGCACATCAACCACGGCACCTATTACCTGAACTACTTCTCCTAAGTTACTCATAATTAATTAATTACAATTTGCAGCGGCTAACTCAATGATCTCACTGGTGATGGCAAATTGCCTAGACTTATTGTACTCTAATTTCAAATTTTTCGACAATTCATTGGCATTATCGGTGGCAGCCTTCATGGCAACAGTCCTTGCACTGTGTTCAGAAGCCTTCGCCTCCAAAATACTTTGATACATACCATACTTAATAAATGTCCTCACAATGGAATCAAGTATACTCGACGGCGATGGCTCAAAAATTATTTCCCGCTTATCTCTCTTAATTCTTTCGCTATCAACACCAAGGGAATTAGCTATTTTTTTAAATTCATCATAGAAATCAGTCATCGGCAGGATTTTTCTAAAAATAGGCACATGACATAGCGTATTTTTAAATCCAGCATAGAGCACATCGCAGCCATTTATCTCGCCGTCATCGTACAACTGCATAACAAGCTCGCATAGCCCAAGAACTTCATGAAACTCCGATATGTCATTGATGGAAAAACTAGCTATCAACTTCTTGCCACAGCGACTCAAATAATTTGTAGCTTTTTTTCCAACGGCAATGAACTGTGCATCTCCTTCTATCTGAGCAATTTCGCGAAAAATATTGTTATTCAATGTACCACAAAGCCCTTTATCACTCGCCACAACAACCACACAACGGACTCCAACATTGCTCACATTAAAAAAACGATTGCGCCTAAACTTCTTTATGCAGGCCAAAGACATACATCCAATAATA
>JAIRTH010000026.1 GCA_031255005.1 Puniceicoccales bacterium
ATACTAGTGGAGACTGAAGTTTTTGATAGAGTTACAGGAGTTGACGTAGATGCATTATTAAACTTGGGATCTGGATTTTTATTTAGAGTTACAGGAGTTGACGTACTAGGAATACTAGTGGAGACTGAAGTTTTTGATAGAGTTACAGGAGTTGACGTAGATGCATTATTAAACTTGGGATCTGGATTTTTATTTAGAGTTACAGAAGTTGACGTACTAGGAATACTAGTGAAGACTGGAGTTTTTGAATCAGAAGCACTAGAATTGAGATCTGGATTTTTATTTGGAGTTGCATGACTTGACGTAGATGCATCCTCGAAATTTGACATAGTATTTGAGGCTGGAGTTACCTTATTAATTGGAGTAACTTCTAAAGGTACATAATTAATTTGCAGACTGTTGTTATCGTTATTATTGCTTTGAAGTTTACTATTACGATTAGAATTATTTTTATTCATAAACCTACTGCTTCTAGGCGTTATCGATGTTTTGCCTCTTTTAGAGTTATTATTCCTAAATCTCCTGTTATTCCTAGATCTCCTGTTATTTTTAGATCTCCTGTTATTTTTAGATCTCCTAGAATATCTTGTTCTTGTGAATTTTTTTCTATTCACAGACATATGTCTAGCATTTCTGGCTTTTGTTTTGCGTTTTTTTTGTGCGGCCATGGAATTTGTGAAGTTGCAAAATAGCAAACATAGAGCCATAAAGTATATTTTTAATTCAATTATATTCATAATATATTATAACTACATAAATACATTAATGCGATGTAGTCAATATTAATTTTTATTTTTATTTCGCATAATATATATTATATCTAATTTAAAAATGTAAGTTAACTAAAATTGTATAGAAATCTTTAAAAATACAGAAATAAGCCGAGAATTAGGGTTGGAATTACGGCCCAACTGAAAAGTTTCATTGGAGAAATTTCATGGAAATATTTTCCTAAAATCGATTGCCCGGCCGGATTTGGTGCATTGGCAATCACCGTCAGACCTCCACCAGTTACGGCTCCAGCAATCACTGCTTTCTGCAGCATCACATCGTTGGCAAACTTTGGTACCAGTGACGATAGATAGGTTATAGCCGCATTATCATTGAAGGATGTCAATAGCGTTGCCCCAAGAAACAGTTGCAGTTGGTTCAAATTTCCAAGCAGCGGTTCGATCCACCATTTCTGTAAATTGCCATGGCTAACCAATCCAGCCAAAAAAATTCCAACCAATAGCGGATTTTTTAACTCGAATTTATATTGATATTCGCTGGTTATTTGCAAAAAGCCAAGAAAAAATAAAAGAATGCCCATCAATAGAACTATGCTATGGGCATTGGCAATGCATAATCCTAAAAATAGAATATGAATAATGGTTATAAATGGTGGAATTTTTTGAGGTTTATTATCCATGGCTTTTGTCCGAACGCTGGCAAGCCTTTGGAATTCTTTTTTGAATAATAATGCATATAGAGAACTAGCCACAATAATACCAATAATGGCTTTTATCCCAAAATTGAAAAAAATCTGGGATGAGCTCCAATTCCATTGATGGGCAATCATTAGGATCGGTGGTGCAGCAAAATTTGTCAAAGTCCCGCCCACGGAAATATTTACAAACAGAAGTGCCAAGGTGGCATATTTTAAGCTGTCCGAAGGATTGAGATCATAGAACTGCTTTGATAGCAAAATTGCAGCAATGGTCATGGCCGCAGGTTCAGTAATAAACGAGCCAAACAATGGCCCTAGGATCATTATCGATAGCCACCAGCTCAACGGCGTATCGCCTCCTTTATGGGCAATTTTTCCAAGGATTGATTTGGCTAATTCGATGATCGGCCTGGTGCCGGCAATGGACATTATGGCAACCACAAATACCGCTTCGGTGTAATCCACCTTTGTACCGAAATATGCCGCAACTTCAGGCCATCCCTTGGCCAGATAGATCAATGCGATCAATGGAAGCAACCAAATGAAAAAAACCAATTCGATTTCGCTACAGATTTCGAATATCTTGGCAACCAGATGATCATTGTTAGCTTCAAAGACTTTGGCAACTTTCGCGAATTTCGGTGCAAGAAATGTGTGAACAATCGCACCTAAAAAGATAGAAGATGCTATAATATTAAATAGATCCATCACTTAGCCCATAGCATAAATATTTTACCAAAGAGCAATACTTTGCATAGAAAATATGAAATTTTATTTTTTCATTTATATAAATAATAGGGTGATGTTTTTTCTATAAATTCCTTGGCCTGGTTTTCCCATTTATTTCGAAAATATTTTACATCAATCTCTTTGCCAGCAAATAGCGTCTCTATAAATTCACGATCTCCAATGTGTTTTTTTATCATCAGTGCAAGGGGCTTGTCGTATTTATTGATTTGTTCCCAGTCGGACCATTTTTGGGCAATGGAAGTAACCGTTAGGCCAAATAATGACGGAATGGTCTTTTTTAGATCTAGGACATTTACCAATAAACATCGTTTATCATCAACCTTTAGCATTTTTGTCGAGCATCCAGCTAATGATTCTGGATCTATCTGTTTCATCTTTTCTATCATGCTTTCATAGTTCAGTTTTTTTTGATTTTTTCGAAAATGTATATTTCCAAAATGTCTATTGTCATTGTAATCAATTTTGAATTTTATGCTAAATCCACTGTTGCCAGTGATGGAACATAATGGTGCAGTTAGAGCGTAGTCACAGAGATCTCTCCAAAGTTTGATTCTCGGTGAAGTTTCGGTCCATTTTAATTCAGTTTCCGGCCAAATCATGGATCGTTTCCACCCTTCCATTTTAATCACTTGTAAATCCAATTTCGACAATACACCAGGTGGTGTAACTAATCCTATGTCAGTTCTAGATACCACACCAGAGGAAATTTTCAGTGAAGTTCTAAAAATATTATTTTTTGCATCTATGGCAATGCCAGTGCTGGCTATATAGTTTGCTATTTCACCAATGGTCATGCCATGGAACATGGGCATTCCATCAATAGGACCCAAAAATGAACACCATTCCTGTTCTATGACTGGTCCACCCACATATTCGCCACTCAATGGATTGGGTCTATCCAGGACGATGACCTTTACGCTTTCCTCAGCACAGGCTGCCAACATATATATCATTGATGACCAATAGGTATAGTACCTGATGCCAATGTCGCGCAAGTCTATTACCACCACGTCTAAGTTATTCAACCATTCGGCCTTAGGCTTTCCGTCAAGTCCATACATTGCATATACTTGCGTATTTCCTTCCTTGGTACTATCAAATGATTTTCCATCTAGACAGTCTCCATGTAGTCCATGTTCTGGTGCGAATATGGCCATTAGATTTTTGCCCAGCGCTTCCTTTAGTATGGCCAATGTGGTCTTTCCAGATGAATCTACGGCTGCATAGTGGGTTAAAATTCCCACGCGCTTTCCTTGAAGAATGTCAAACTTTCTCTCCTTTAGCACATCTATGCCAAGTTTTACGGATGGTGTTTTGGAAACATGCCCCAAAATGATACACAGAAAAATAACCAAAAAAACAGTAATAAAAATTACAATTAAATGTTTTGTAAGTTTAAGCGGCATAACTTGTTAAGTATCATTCTTAATATAATGGTTGTCAAGATTAGTTGAATGAAAAGAGTTGTACCATTGGATGAAATTCATTTATAATCCATTTAGTTCCTATGAAAATTTTTTCATCAGATTTTCTTTTTTTTGGCGATGGATTGATGCTTTTACTTATCGTTGTGGGTATAATAGCTATAGCTGTGTTTATCGAAAGGCTGCTGTTTTTAAAAAAATGTAAGATAAATGCTCAGATTTTTGTGGATGGTATAAAGGTTGCTGTCAAAGAAGGCCGCATCATTGAAGCCATTACGCTGTGCGAGGAAAATACTGGTTCTGTTGCAAATGTAATCAAAATTGCTTTGGTCAATGCCCAGGAAAAGGTAGACTCCCTTGAAAGAATCATGAAAGATCCTGTGTTGCTAGAAATAAGTTCCTATGAATCCAATGTAGGTGTGTTGAGATGTGTTGCTAAAATTGCGCCTATGATTGGAATGATAGGTGTGGCCATGTCCTTTCTTCATATTTTTGATAAAATTAATGATGCCAATGCCTATGTGGGAGCTAGTCTTTTTTCATCGGAAATTACCACGGCCATTGCCCTAATATCCGCAGGCCTAGGTGTGGCTGTTTTCTCAAATTTAGGCTACCATCTTATTCATGGCATTATCAATGGAATGATCTATGATTTGGAGTGGACCTATAATGAAATGATTCAATTTTTATCCATGAATAAATCAAAATGAGGCTGTTCATATTTAGAGATGTAAGTTCTTTAAAAGAACCAGATAGTACAGTTGATGTGTGGTCAGTTTTGTGCATCGTATTATTTTTATTTGGCATATTTTTGATGGGAGCTAGATTTGTATTTCCTCCAGGGATTCATCTGGAATTACCAAGGGCTGACAATATTTCCACATCGAAGATCCATGGTATTTTAACCATACGCTCATCGGATATGCTACTGTTCAATGGGCGGATATTTGCTTTATCGGATTTAGAAAATGAGTTAAAATTTTTCATAAAAGTTAAAAATGACAGCAACGAGAAGATTATAATTCTAGTCAGGCCTGATAAAAATCTAGGCCTAGGAGAGTTCATCCATATTTGCGAAATTATAAAATCGTCTGGTATAAATGAAATTCATGTGGCAGCTGAAAAATCACGGTATCAACCAATGGTTTCAAGGTAGGCAGCTATGTCATTTATCAAAGAATTTGGGACGGATGCGCCGGAGGTGATGCCTATTGTATCTATTCCTTTTAGATTTAGCATTTTCGCCTGATCAATATTTTCTATATAAAATACCTTTGGACAATGTTTGTTAGCAATGGATGCTAATCGACGGCTATTGGCTGATGTTTTATCACCTATCACAATGATGGCATCTGTTCCAGTGGAAATCAAATTCTTAAGTCCCTGTTGCCTAGCTTTTGTGGCTTTGCATATGGTATTTATTGTAATCAAATTGGAAAAACATTCGGTCAAAAAGGTTTCTGCAAAATTGAAAAATTCACAATCCAATGTGGATTGGGCTAAAAGCAGCAATTTGTTGGTTTTATCGGCAATCATGGTTGTAAGCTCTCGAACTTCGGTTTCATTTTGTATCACATAGATCTTGGTTTTTACATAGCCGATAAGTCCTTGGATTTCAGCATGATTTTTATCTCCAAGGATTATTATATCATACATATTTTTTGAGAATTTTTCTAAAATTTTCGAAATTTTTTTCACATAGGGACAGGTACAATCGACAATGGGGCATCCATGTTTTTTCAGCATCTGTTTTTTATCCGGTGAAATGCCATGGGCTCGAATCAGTATGATATCTTTGAATTTATTTGGTTCGGAATTTTCATCCATTTCAACTATTCCATGGGTTTCAAGTTTCTGAAGTATCTGAAAATTATGGACTAATTTTCCGCAAGTATAAACCTTTCCCGGGCAATTATTGGATGTTTCCAATGCGATCTTAATGGCCAATTTCACTCCGTGGCAAAGACCGATATTTTTATCCACTATGATTTTCACTTGGGAAGTGGATTTATGCTAATATTACTCATTATACAGATAATATTTTGCTATAGATTTTATAAACTCTTTGGCCTGGAAATCCCATTTTTCTCTAAAATATTTAATATCTATTTCTTTTCCATCAAATAATGCTGATATTAATTCATCATCACCAATGCCTTTTGCTATTACGGATTTTAGATCTTCATCGCAATCAATCCAATCGATATTTTTTTTGCCATTTTCATTCCTTTGGGATATGGATAACAATGCTAGGCTTAGTATTGCTGGTATGGTTTTTTTTATATCTTTTACATTCAATGATAAATATTTTATTTTTCCCCTTCGTTGATCTTGGGTTTCTGCTATACGCATAGAGCATCCAGTCAATATCTTCGGTTTTATGCTTTCTATTTCATCTAATACGTCATTGCAGTCCTTATTTTTTAAATATATATTTCCAAAATGTCTGTCATTGGCAAAATCCACATATAATCTTGCTTTGCAATCGGGATTTTTGCAAACCAGATGCAATATTGGAACCATGGCATAGTCTAAGACCGAGCTCCAGGTTGAAATTCTAGGGGAATTTTTATTCCAAGGTATGCCAATTTCTGGCCATGTCATATCGCGTTCCCAGAATTCCATTTTGATAATCTGTAGATCCAGATTAGCCAAAGTTTTTGATGAAACATGCAATGGTGCAGTATATTCTCCATAGTAATTGCTGTCATTGGCATCGATATCTATGTCAGCATTTTTTACATAGTTGGCAATTTCACCGATGGTCATGCCATGAAACATTGGCATATTGGCAATGGGACCAAGGAATGAGCACCATTTTTTGTCCATACTTGGTCCACCAATATATCTGCCCAATGGATTTGGTCTATCCAAAACGACCACAGGAATTTGCTCTTCGGCACAGGCAGCTAACATATATATCATGGACGAATAATAGGTATAATGCCTAATGCCAAGATCTTGCAAATCTATTACAATCATATCTATTTCTTCTAGCCATGATTTTTTCGGTTTTGCATCATAGCCATACATGGCATAGACAAGTATGCCATCCTCTTCGTCTGAACTGAAGGTTTCACCGGCTAAAAATTTGCCTTTCAGTCCATGCTCAGGTGCAAATATGGCAATTAAATTATCTTCACAGACTTCCTTCAAAATTTTCCACGTGGGATTTCCAATGCTATCCACAGCAGCCTGATTGGTTAAAACACCAATGCGTTTGCCTTTAATAATGTCAAATTTTTCCCTCTTTAAAATATCTATGCCAAGTTTTACAGCAAATTTATTTGGCATTACTCTATAACAGGCAGTATAATATAAAAAAACACCAACGAGAGATAACCATAAAAATCTTATAAACGCATTCATGTCAACGTTGATTTCAATCCTATGCTAAGGAATTGCTTTATAATATCACCGGCAAGATAAAGCGATCCAGTAATAACTATATTATTTTGATTTATATCTGATAATACAATATCCATTATTCTATCACTGGCAATGTATTCATATTCACAATTGCTATCAATGGGGAAACATTTAACTAGTTCATCCTGGGATAAACATAAATCATGCATACTTTTCGTAAGGTAAATCTTTAAAGAAATACTTGCAAGTATTTTTAACATCCTCGATGCTCTTGATACATAATTTGACGCAAAAATTACAATGGGTTTATTTTGTCCATAGATGGTAGTAATTTCATCTGCTATGGCGATGGCACCAGCTTCATTATGAGCTCCATCTATGATTACTTTGTTTTTTCTTTTTTTTTCTATTTTGTCTAGTTTTTCGTCATTATTCAGGTCAAAAATTTGCC
This sequence comes from Puniceicoccales bacterium, assembly GCA_031255005.1. Lineage (NCBI taxonomy): Bacteria > Pseudomonadati > Verrucomicrobiota > Opitutia > Puniceicoccales > Puniceicoccales bacterium. The sequence goes on from JAIRTH010000026.1 coordinate 7,424, forward strand.
ATCGAGCTGCCCATTTGAATGTCAAAATTCCATTAATTATTTGTTCTTCGGACAACATTAGTTTATCGGTCAACTCTTTGGCCACTCGATGGGCAATGCTTGCGTTATGATTTTGATAGCGAGGTGTCAAAGTTATGGGCAATAAATCCTTGGCAATGACCATAGTGGCTGATTTTTCATCGACGATTTTCTCTATCTCTAGCATAGCTTCGCTGGGCAGATTTCTGCCAACTATTACTTTATTTTCTCGGCGAATGATTCCAGCTTTTTCTCTTGCTATGCTGGAAATTGTTTCGCCCAGCATGTCCTCATGGTCAAAGGATATGCTGGTCAAAACCGAGATGTCTGTTCTGGTGGCATTGGTGGCATCCAATCTACCGCCGAGACCTACTTCTAATATTATTACATTGGGTTTTTTTTCTTTAAAATAGAGCAATGCCATGGCGATTTCATATTCAAAGAAAGAGATTTTGATGGTTGGATTATGGGCATGAATATGCTGAACCACCTTGTTTACTATTTTGAACAATTTTACAAAGTCTTTGTCTGAAATTTCTTCTCTATTAAATTGGATCCTTTCATTTATTCTTAGCAAATGAGGAGATGTGCAAAGGCCTGTGCTATAGCCAGCACCTCGGTATATGGATTCCAACATAGCACAGGTGGATCCCTTTCCATTGGTACCGCCCACATGGATTACTATGCCATCAAGATTATCGATATTAAGCTTTTTAAATAAAAACTTTACTCCATCCAATTTGTATGTGCTGTTATTGTATGACCCCTTACAGGTGTGTAAAAAATTCAACACATTGGCCATAGAATCACAATTCATGAATGATTCTTAATGCTGTTTAATGGGTAATTGCAAGTCAATATAATTCTAAGGAAAATAGCCTATTTATTGTGGCCAAAGGACCGCAGGATGAACGCTATTCTATCCTTAAGATTGTTCCTGTCGATGATTTGATCAATCAGGCCATGTTTTAGTAAAAATTCGGCGGTTTGGAACCCTTTTGGTAGTTTTTGGCGGGTGGTTTCCTCTATTACCCTTGGACCAGCAAAACCTATCAATGCTCCGGGTTCTGAAATTATCACATCGCCCAGCGATGCGAAACTGGCCATGACACCGGCCATGGTTGGATTAGTGAGCACAGAAATAAAAGGTATTTTAGCTGCTGCCAATCGGGCTAAGGCTGCCGATGTTTTGGCCATTTGCATCAAGCTAAGAATGCCTTCATACATTCTGGCTCCGCCGGAGGCAGAGACAATTATCACTGGAAATTTTTTACTAAGACCACGTTCTATGGCCCTTGTAATTCTTTCACCCACCACAGATCCCATGCTGGCGCCTAGAAACCTGAAGTCCATGACGGCCATGCTTACTGCTATGCCATTGACCTTTGCTGTGCCGACAATTACCGCTTCATCCAGGCCAGTCTTATCCTGATGGTTATGCAGTTTGTCCATGTAGGAAACCGCCCCTTTAAATTCAAGACAATCGAAGGTTTTTATGGTTTGATCATATTCAATGAACGATTCGTCATCGGCCAACAGGGCGATTCTTTCCGGTGCACAGAGTGGAAAGTGATAGCCTCGAGGAGATACCATATTATTCTTAATTAATTCTTTAGTATAGATCATTTCATTGGTTATTGGGCATTTTGTCCAAACATCCTTTGGCATTTCCTTCCTTTTTAGATTGGGCGAAGGCGGGCGTGGTCTTGAAAACAAAGCCATGATCAACTAACATTAAAAAATGAATTTATTAATTTAAAAGTCAAATCAAACTTATTTTCCATTTTTTTATTTTTTCACATTGAATGGCCCAGGCCGAGTGCGTAGTCCGGTTCGACAATCTCTATGTCAAAATTTACGCGATGGAAGATGGATTCGCTTATTATCTTTTTTATAATGGATGCATTATTGCAGTCTCTGCTCAGATGGGCAAGAAATACTTTTTCCCAGGACGGATTTAGAGCTTTAGTGATGAGTTGTATGGCAGAGTTATTTGATAGATGTCCATTTCTACCCATTATGCGTTTTTTGATATAAATTGGTCTAATGTTATCCTTGTGCAGCAGATTGACATCGTAATTTGCTTCCAGAATCAATAGATTTACTTTTTTTATTATTTCGGCTATTTTATCCGACACATAGCCCAGGTCAGTTACCCAGGCCAAGCTTTTTCCATGGTCATGAAAGCTAAATGCATAGCCAACAGGTTCATTGGCATCATGAGGTATGCTAAATGTGTTTATTTCCATGTCGCGAAAATGAATCCTATCTCCGGCCGAGAATAACTGCCAATTTAAGTGAATTTTATACTTTTCTTCTATGCCAAGAGCTGTCCCATGGGTTGCATAGATTTTTATATTATTTCTGGCCAATCCACGTAATCCTTGGCAGTGATCTGCATGCTCATGGGTTATGAATATGGCATCGATGCTACTCAAATCTATGCCGTAGCTGGCTAAATATTCGCCTATCTTTTTTCCGGATAATCCAGCATCTATCAACACGGTAGAGGATTTGGATCGAAGGACGCCGCAATTACCTTTGCTACTGCTTCCAAGGAATTTGAAATTCACAGACACGGGATATGGGTTACAAAAGAATTTGATCTGATCAATAAAAAATCACGGAGTGATGAGATCTTTTTCTTTAATTTCCAGGAGCTTTGCGATTTGTTCGATTATTCCATCGGTTAACTTTTGTATTTCCTTTTCGAATCTTTTAAATTCATCTTCGGATATAATTCCATTTTTTTTAGAATTTTTAAATAACTCCAGAGAATCTCTTCTAACCGAACGGACCCCTACCCTGGCCTCTTCGGCCATATTTCTAGCAATTTTGACCAATTCCTGTCTTCTTTCGCCGCTTATTTCTGGCACGATACAGCGGATCAATGGACCCTGGGCCACCGGAGTAAGACCCACATTGGAGGATAAAATTGCCTTTATTATGGGTTGGACTGAATTTCGATCCCAAGGATTGATTTGTATGGTCTTGTGATCGGGAATGATAATGGCCGCCAAGTCTTTAATGCGCATATTTTTGCCATAGAAATCAACGATAATATTATCCACCATACTAGACGAAGATTTGCCAGTATGGAGTGAATGTAATTCGGCGATCATATGCTGTATAGATTTTTCCATTTTTATTCTAAATTCTTCTAAAAGTTCATCTGTTTTCATGCTAAGTTTTATGTGTAAATCAGTTATTAAAATTTGCCAACTATGCTTCCAACTTGTTCGCCATGAATAGCTTTGATAATATTGCCATCGATGTTCATGTTAAAAATTATTATATTCAGGTCATTTTCTTTACATAGAGCAAAGGCTGGAAAATCCATCACCGCTATGCCCAATGAAAGAGCTTCAATATAGTCTATTTTTTCAAGTTTTTTTGCATTTTTGTCCATTTTGGGATTTTTATCATAGATGCCATCTACGGTGGTGGCTTTTAATAGTACATCGGCACCCAACTCGCAGGCCCGCAAAGCTGCAGCCGTATCCGTAGAAAAATAAGGATTTCCGGTGCCAGCACAAAATATTACAACGCCACCGGATTCCATAAATTTGGTCGAATTTTCCACGGAAAATCTATCGACCATGCCATCTATGCCGATGGCGCTTTGGATGAGTGTTTTTAGGCCAATTTGAGCAAATATTTTGGATAGGGCCAATCCGTTAATTATGGTGGCCAGCATGCCAATTTGATCATCTTTTATGCGGGTTTCCGAAGAAGATTTTTCGCCATGGCTATGGCCTCGAAAGATGTTACCTCCGCCGATGACTATACCCATTTGCGTACCCTGGCGTATTACAGTATCTATTTCCTGGCCAATGGATTCTATTGACCTTGCATCGTCCCGATTAGCAAGAGATTCGCCACTTAATTTTAGTATCACTTTTTTGTACCGTGATTCCATGTACACCGACACCTGAGTTTTTGTGTATAAAAAAATTATCTGGTCAATAGCTAGTTTACTATTCCGATCATTTACCGGAAAATAAAAAACTTGTTTCTTGGATAAAATGATGCAAAGTAATCCGATGGCCATAGGTTTGGATTTATTGGTGATGGCTGCCGGTTTAGGCAAGCGTTACGGCGGAAACAAGCAATTTGATAGATTTGGGCTGGCACAGTCTGCCATTGCCGAATATACTATTTTCGATGCTATTAGGAGTGGTATCAATCGGGTGGTATTCGTGGTGCGTGAGGAGATGAAGGAGTCCTTTTGCCGCCATATAAGTTCGAGACTTTCTGGCCATTGCGAAGTGGATTTTGCCTTTCAAACCAGTCGTGATTTTTTCCCCGAAGGTCGGGCTTTAGCTGATAGAGATACGCCCTGGGGAACTGGCCATGCAATTCTATGTGCAAAGAACAAAATACGTAGCAATTTTTTAGTGGTCAATGCCGATGATTTCTATGGTCCGTCGGCCATAGAGATGATGGCAAAATTTATTAAAAATATTCCGATGGGGAAAAATTTTTTTGGCTGTGCCGGCTATGGGTTAAAAAAAACCCTTTCGAATCAGGGAGCTGTTTCCAGAGGTATCTGTGAAACGGATGATGAATATAATCTGATAAATATTAGAGAAGTAACTGATATTCAAGGAGATATACCCTATAAATTTGCCGATCTTAAATTAACCGAAGACAGCATTGTGTCGATGAATTTATGGGCTTTTACTCCAAGCATATTTCTCCATTTAGAGGCTGAATGGAATGAGTTTTTAAAAAGCCACGGCTTTTCTAAGATCAAGGAATTTTTCATTACCACAGCGATCAATAACATGCTTAAGAAAAACTTGTTAGCGATAAAAGTACTGAAGACAGAGGCTCGATGGGTTGGTGTAACCTACCAGGGCGACAGAGAAACTGTGGATAGAGAAATTAATGGGTTAATAGCCAAAAAGATTTATACGGTACCATTGTGGCAGTGACTAGTTCACGAAATTACTACAATTTCCTGTTTTGGCAAAGGCTATCATATTATCCAAGGCAGTGTATAAGATCCTTTCGATGGCTTCTCTGCTGTTGTAGGCGTTGTGTGGTGTTAGGATGACATTTTTAAATTGCTGTAAATTAAAATTCATTACCGCTTTGACCAATTCATTGCTATCGAGCGTGTTATCGACCAATGTGTCCGGTTCACACCAATATTTTTCTCCTTCGAATGTATCCAATGCAACTCCTCCGAAAATTTCATTCTCAAGGCCCAGCAATAGGGCTTCGGTTTCTATTAATGGACCTCGGGCAGTGTTTACCAGTAGGACGCCTTTCTTCATTTTTAACACATTGTCGCGATTTATAAGATGATGGGATTCTTTACTATAGGGAACATGCAGAGATATGGCGTCGGCGGTGGTTAGGATTTCTTCCATGGAAACATATTGCACCTTGTATTGATCTATTATGTCATTGTTAGGATAGGGATCATAGGCAATGACTTTCATGCCGAAGCCATGGGCCATTCTTACCATATTTCTTCCGATGCGGCCGGTACCGATTATGCCCATGGTTTTATCTATTAGGTCTACGCCGGTGACATTATCTCGTCGGAAGGAACCCAAAGTACTTTGGGCATAGGACATGTGAATTTTTCTGGCTATATCAAGTAGTAAAGCAAAGGCATATTCCGCCACGGTATTTTCACCATAGGATGGAACGTTTGCGATTTTTATTCCTCTTTGATTAGCGTTGGCCAAATCTACGTAATCGAAGCCAGTGGTCCTCAGACTGATGGCTTTCAAATTTGGCAATATATTCATCAAATCTTTTGGAATTGGTGACAGGAAAACCGATAAAATTTCTGCAGATTTTATTTTTTCAAACTTTTCTGCCGTAGGGATTTCTTTATCCAGACACAGAATTTTTAGGTCAGTTTTGGCCAGGTAGTCAGTTACGGCTGAGATTTCCCAATCATTTAGGTCAAAGAAGGCAACGTCCATGGACGACATTGTAACTAAGAATAGCAGACTTACAATATTCTTTTAGAACAAAATAGAATAAAGCTTCATCGTATTTTACATAATTTACACAGATTTCAGTCAGTAAATGTGAATAAGTTATTTTACTTGACATGTCCAAGGCTGATTTATCGGAAAATACGGTGGATTTTATTGATAAACTCATTCCTTCAGTTCAATCCAAATATAATAAAATAGAGCAAGAAGGTCAGAAGATAAATGACGGCGGAAATTGGGTTGATTTCATTTCCCTCGAGCTAGATAAGTATAAGATTTTTTTGATGGATCTGTTTATGCCGATTTATAAGTCCTATTATGCAATTGAGCTTACGCTAACGGATATAAAACTATTTCTTAATGAAGTGACCATGAATTTTCTCAAAAGTGACATCTCGGCTGTGCTTAGTAATGATTTTCGGGAAGCGCTTTTATATGCCTTGTGCAAATTTTTTGGTGTGGACTATTCCAATAATGATGTGAAAAGTCGACTTTTTTACAATGACTTATTCCGGCATTAATGTGGGCAATTGTTTGTATGATCTATTTCTGGATGTGAATATGTGGCTCAAGGACATGAGTTCTAATAACGACTTGAGCATTTATTCAGATGTTGTGCTGAAAAATGTTGAAATGGCAATGGGAGCTTAAAGCATGAAAATAATATAAATTGACGAATGTTTGTTTTATTTTTTAATATACATATGAATGTGAGAAGTATAAAAAAATTATTTATAATGGGTGTATTTATGTCAGCTTGTGTATTAGCCAAGGCTGATTTATCGGAAAATACGGTGGATTTTATTGATAAGCTCATTCCCTCAGTTCAGTCCAGATATAATAAAATAGAGCAAGAATGTCAGAAGATAAATGACGGCGGAAATTGGGTTGATTCCATTTCTCTCGAGTTAGATAAGTCTAAGATTTTTTTGATGGATCTGTTTATGCCGATTTATAAGTCCTATTATGCAATTGAGCTTACACTAACTGATATAAAACTATTTCTTAATGAAATGACCATGAATTTTCTCAAAGGTGGCTTCTCGGATGTGCTTAGTAATGATTTTCGGGAAGCGCTTTTATATGCCTTGTGTAAATTTTTTGACATGGACTATTCCAGTAATGATGTGCTAAAAGCATTAAATATATTGCAGGGTATATATGATAATGTATATATAATAGCCTGTAATTATTGCAGATTACCCATTTCTTTTATCATAAATGATTGTAAAAAATCGACTTTTTTTACGATGATTTATTCCGGCATTAATATGGGCAATTGTTTGTATGATCTATTTCTGGATGTGAATATGTGGCTCAAGGACATGAGTTCTAATAACGACTTGAGCATTTATTCAGATGTTGTGCTGGAAAACGTTGAAATGGCAATGGGAGCTTAAAGCATGAAAATAATATAAATTGACGAATGTTTGTTTTATTTTTTAATATACATATGGATGTGAGAAGTATAAAAAAATTATTTATAATGGGTGTACTTATGTCAGCTTGTGTATTAGCCAAGGCTAATTTATCGAAAAATATGATTGATTTTATTGATAAGCTCATGCCTTCAGTTCAATCCAAGCATAATGAAATGCAGAAAAAAGTTCAGAAAATGAGTGTACCTATAAATTGGGTTGATCGTACTTACAACGAGTTAGAGGAGGTCAAGTTTTTTTTTTCGGATCTATTTAAACCGGTTTATGAAAAATATAAAGACTACGGCGATCGCCCAATGAATGAAAAAGAAATGAAAGCATTTTTCGGCAAAGTAACTATTAAGTTTTTAGAAAATAACCCTGTGGATGTATCTGACAGTGATTTACGAGAAGCACTTTTATATGCATTGTGCAAATTTTTAAACAAGAGCTATTCTTATGACAATGTGATCAAAGCATTAAAGAAGCTGAAGAATATTTGTAATAGTTTATATTTAAATGCTAGTGTCTATTGTATGTTCAATATAAGGGATATTATATCTAATTGTGAAGAATCTGCTTTTTATAAATATGAATCACGAAGTGGTGATAGCATGTATCATTGCTTAAAATACCTATTTATGTCCATAGACGTATGGGTTGACGGCATGGTCGATAAAAATGATTTTTACGTTTATGCAGAACCTGTACTTGAACAGATAAAAGCTATGAAGGAAAAATAATCTGACTTGATGTAAAAATATGGAAAAGTGAAAATCTTGAATATATCCTTTGTGGTTTTCTAACTATGTTGAATATTAATATTTTACTTGACGTGTAATTGGTTTTGATTTTCAATATACCCATATATGAAAATTGTAAAAAAAATATTTATGGTCAGTGCGCTTATGTTAGTTTGTTCGCTGACCATGGCCGATGAATTAGATGATTTGATCAAAAGTTATCCAATGTTTACTGAAGGTAAATATGCGAAAATAAAAAATGAAAAACGAAGAAACAAGTCAGTATGGGATTTAATCAGGAATATCAATTCTATTTTTCCCTGTGAAATAAAAGGTATATGTAAATGTATTAATGAGGCATTGGATCTATTTGATCGGGTAAAATGTTTTACCTATAATGCTGTGAAACTATCCATATATATAAAAGCTTTTAATAATGTTATTTCTAGTAACTATTTCCGCTGTATCATGTTCAATACTGGAAGAGATATTTCAGGGATGTGTTGTCTTGGTGACAAGCCCTGGAACTATGCCAGGGAAATATATCAAAGATTGGCCAAGGTGATTGGTTCTCCCTGTTATGGAAGTGATATTGATGGGTTTCCCAACCTAAGCTACGATTTGCTTAGTCCCATGATAAAACTTCTTAGTTCGTTCGAACATGAAAAAATTGAAAATATACTACAAAAGATATCAGAAGTTTCTGGTGATGAAAAAGTCAGTATGAAAGTTGGAATATTACTTTGTGACACATTAAAAAATATTCTAACCACAATTTCCGACATATTAGTTCCTTTTGATGTCTATTGCAGCTATCCTAATGAGCAATGGTACATATGTACAGTGGAATATGAATTTAGTAATAATTCCATATCTAAAGAATTTCTACATAAAAAGATTGATTTGCTATATAAAAAAATTACTGAGGCATCGGAATTATAGATTGTTTCTTTCATTAGGTATGAGTTTTTTCATGCCCAAAAGAAATTCTCGGTTGCCATCGGTGCCAAGGATGGGAGAATCTAGCCTTCCAAAAAAAATACTGTTTTCAAGGGTATCTAGAGAAAATTTCACCATGGCATTCACTATTTTTTCCTGGAGTAATCGATCTTTGATTACTCCGGCATGTTTATTCGCTTCCGATTTTCCAGCTTCGAATTGAGGTTTCACAAGGGCTACCAGAATGCCATTGTGAATCAAAAATTTCCAGATATTTTCCAATACAAGCTTCAACGAAATGAACGATAGGTCCAGCACGATGATGTCGAATTTGTTAAATGGCAACATGTTAGAGCTAACCGTCCGGGCGTTGACTTTTTCTAAATTTATCATCCTGGGATTTTTTTGGAGTTTATAGTGAAGCTGGCCGTGGCCCACATCAATGCCAACGACAGTTTTGGCACCATTCTGCAGGAGACAATCTGAAAATCCTCCGGTGGATGCTCCCACGTCAAGGCATAGACGATCACGGACTTCAATGTGGAATGTCTCTATAAAATGTGCTAGTTTTTCCCCTGCCCTACTAACAAATCTTGGCGGCGAATCTATTAGAAAATTTTGATCGAGAGGAAATTTTCTGCTCGGTTTATCCACCACATCATCGGCGGAGGCCCGTACTTTCCCTGCTATTATAAGGACTTGGGCCGTGGTTCGACTGGTGGCAAGTCCATTTTTGACCAACAATTCATCGACCCTTAGGAATTTTTCTTTCACCATTTATTTTTTTGTAAATTCCCTAACTTTTATGAACAGTTCTCTGCTCACCCAGGCGTCGGTGGCGGCATAGATGATTTGTTTTTTTGATAAATTTTCCTGGGACCAGTCGGTGATTTGAGATGATTTTGATATTCTGTATTTCAAAAAAATGCCAGCGAGAGTGTTTAGGCCAGTATTTTTTATGTCAAGGGTTTTGGTCAGGTCGCTTATATCCACGAAACCGGCATCTTTGAAATTGCCAAGTTCCTTCAATTTATTGATGTCGTCTCTTATGGCTATGCCAACTTTTTTTATATGAAGAGATTCGAAGATTGGTCGTAGTGGTCTTGTGCCATTGGTCTTTGACAATTGGAACAAATACACCGATTTATCTGTGGAAATTTGAACCAGAGAAGGTGGGTAGCTTTCTCCTTTGCGGAAGGCTGGCCTACTTTCGGTGTCGAAGCCTAACAGGTCATGATTCAATAACAAAGCCACCGCTTGCTTGGCTTCTGCTATGGAATCTATTAAAAAAATTTCCCCTTGAAATTTAAACAATGGCAATGCGGCCAGCGTTTCCTTGCTGATGCTTTTGCTAAAAGGAAAAATTTTATTTTTTATGGAACGTAATAACTTGCCTAACATTTTTACTGATTTTTTATAATTAGTATATATATGATTATGTAAAACCTATAAATGAGTCTTTGGTGGAGTCGATCGGATTCGAACCGACGACCTCGTCATTGCGAACGACGCGCTCTACCAACTAAGCTACGACCCCACTTCCAGCCTGAATAGTCCATTTGCTTGGTTTAAAGTCAAGATTTCGTTATAAAATAACCTATATTTTTATCAGCTTACCCAAAAATGTGCTGTATATGTATTTCTCTGGGTTGATGTTAAAGATTTTATTTAAGGCTTGGCCGTAGAGCGTTATTTGGTTACAATAGCTTTCAATGAAGTGCCTTTCCTTGGTGGTGATGTCGGTTTTCCAATCGATTATGCGCAGATTATTTTTATTTTTTAGTAACATATCAATTCGGCCATCGATTAGCGTCGTTTCTTCCTGAGGGAGGAAGAATGAGTATTCGGTTAGGATTAGATCCGAAGAATGGATGAGGGACTGGAATGGTGCGCAATTAATCAGCTTATCTACTTCCAATGCAAGGCGTTCATTGTCGATTTCATCTATTATTTTTAGAATAGACCTATTGAAATTTTTTTCGTTCCAATGAACTAAATTCATGGTTTCGTGCCATAGCAGGCCATAGTTTATTCCCTGCTCATTTCCTTGACCATTTAATTCTTTTGGCGTCATATTTTTTGTGGTGTCGAAGTGATTAGAGTCGGCCAGACTTGGAGAGATTTTGACATAGGCTAGATAGTCTTGTTCGTTGAGACTGTTAATGCTAATGTGCATATTGTCTCTGGATGTTTCCACTGCCTTTGGAAGACCACGGGATTCAGGTGGCTTTGCTGGGTGGTGGCAAAATTCGGCTAGATCGTTGAATAATTCAAAACCAGGAGATGCTTCATCGGTTAGCCTTAGACTATCAGCAGTGGAGCCGGCGGTGGTTTGGAAGATGGCTCGGTCATCGAAGAATATTGCTGTGGATTTTTGTCTTGTAAGTGCCACATATACAAGACGTTCATCATTTTGACGCGATCTTATTTTTTGCTCATCTTTGTATTTGTTTTCCTGGAGTGCATTCATAGCGATTTTTTGACCAGACCTGGTTTTTATTAGCCTTGGAAATGCCGCTTCATGTTGCCTTTTCCCACGGAATAAAAATGGCAATATAACTATCTCCCATTCAAGGCCTTTTGATTTATGGAATGTGTATAGCTGCAGGGCGTTTTTATCGATTTTTGGAGGTGGTTGATTTTCCTTCAGAAGATTTTTAAGTGTGTTACAAAATTCCGCCAAAGGAATGTTGTTTATATCGGCCTCATTGGCTGCGGTGAGGAGGTGATCCAAGGTTGAAAAAATTTCATCTTCGGAGTTTTGGGATATGGCTAAGATCCTATCTATAAGGTGAAACGATAACACTATTTCCTCGATGATTGAACTGATACTTTTGATATAAATTTTCGATCTTAGTATCTCAAGAGCGCTTTCTATCTCGTTGATATTTTCCGCCTTTTCGGTTTTAAAATGATCTGCGACTATGCTATCTTTTATTGCAAATATTTCGTGCAAAATTCCGGCAAATTCAAAAAAATTATCCGGTTCACAAATACATGTCAATAGGGCGGTTGTCCAGGAAAAAATAATACTATCGGCGTAGGTTCGATCCTGGGAGTGCATTTGCATTTTTGGCATAGATTTATCTTGGCAGCATGCTTCCTTTATCTCTCCCAGCCAAGCTTTTCTAGGACATAGGATGGCGATGTTTGACCAATGAGAGACCTGGAAATTTTCTGGAATTTTATTAGAGAATAGCGATTTTATGGCCTGGATTTCTGGGTTTAGCTGATTTTCATTTTCCGGCCTATTTTTAACCACTATTTTTGACCAGGGAGTGGGTGTTGGTGAAATTTTTTCTGAATCCAGTTTTACGAAATCGACCTGGCCGTTTTTCCCATCAAGTATTTTTGGAAAAAAGCTATTTATATTTTCGGCGATATTTTTGCTAAATCTTTTGGTTATTGAAAAGGTCAACTTAGTCGCTATGTTGTTGTCTATGAGGTCGTTGTGAATTTTTAGATAGGTGGAGACATCGGTGCGATCGCCGTAGATGGATTGCTGGGGGTCGCCGACCATACAAAACCTGCCGGTGGTGGGGAATGTTTTGTAATCATTTTCTACCCATCCTTTGTCTATCAGACCCAGCAATAGTTTAAATTGTTCTGGATCAGTATCTTGGGCTTCGTCAAGAATGATCGAATATTTTTTTGATTTTATTTCCTCATCATAGTTTTGGCCGTGGTACAGAATTTGATTAGCCAGTTTTATCAGATCATCGAAGGTCAGTTTGCCTAGATGGAGTCTATAGGCCAGAAAATCATTGTGAATTTTATTCAAGATGTGGCCATAGGTATTTGCGGCCCAATCAATTAGTGGCATTATTGTGGATTCATAGATTTCCAAAAAATTCTGAGATTTGGTTGAAAGCTCTGGGAATTTATGGCGATATTTTTCGCCTTTTCCGTTGCCTAACCATTTTTTCAATTCATTTTGAAATCTTGCTATATTTTTGCTTCGGGAGCCGGCTTTGAACGATAGCACGTCATCGCAATTGATGTGGGGGAAATTTTTTATACAACCTGTTATAGGAGCGTGACTTAGGTGAAGATATGAACTGTGGATATTTTTGTATTTTATGAAGGTCAATAGGTAATTTTTCATTGGTTCCGGTAGTCCGGCCAGATAGTCGGTTTCCAGAGAAAAATCGTTCCAAAGTGACGAAATGTCCTGTTCTATTTTGAAATCGGCTCTTAGGTTCAGTTGCGATAGATTTTCTCTTATTATTTTTGAGGCCAGTTCATGGATTGTTCCAAAAAATACTTTGCGGATTTTTTCGAAAAATTCTTTACCAGTCGAAGTTCTTTCAATTTCGGCATGGGTGCGCTCAAGTAGTTCTGCTGCAGCTTTTTGCGTATATGTTACCAGGAGCAATTGGTCGGAGTCTTCGAAGAAATTAGTTATGATTTTTGCGATCCTTTTCACAATGGCCGTTGTTTTGCCGACGCCGGCCGGGGCAATTACAGAGAAGTTTGAGCGATGATCTTCGATGAACTTTTTTCGACTGGATAAATCTTTATTCATGGCAGGTTTTTATTCATTCCCGTGGAGTTATTTGGTCAGCTAGGCTTAGTAGGTACAAGGCCGCCGTTTCAGATCTTAAGATGTTCTGTGTCAAGGTTATGAATTTAATGTCATTGGTCAGCATCATTTCATATTCTCGTCGGGAAAAATCTCCTTCGGGGCCGACGATTAGATTTAGCATCGGTGCACTGCATATTTCTGAATGATAATCCATTAGATGTTTTTTATTAGCATTATATAGGCTTGCGACCAGAGAAATATTTTTGTTATCCTCTAGGAAAGCTTCGAGGCTCATTGGCTTTGATATTTCTGGGACGAAAGCTTCGCCGGATTGCTTACAAGCTTCTATGGCTATGGCTTTCCAGTGCAGCAATTTAGTTTCCGATGATCTGGCATTAAATTTTACATCACTTCTTTCGGTGATCAGCGGTAGAATTTTTGCCACACCCAGGGCTGCCGCATCTCTGATGATTAGATCCATGGCTTTGTTTTTCAATAGAGCCTGGCATAGTATCAATTTGCTTCTCTTGCAAGTAGTTACTGTCTTTGCAAGGAGTTCAACCTTGTCTCCTATTTTGCCGCAGATGCTGGCATTGGCCACTTCACCGTTGCCGTTCATTAGCAACACCGAATCCGACGGTCGGGCTCGAAGTACATTTATCAGATGATGGGATTCCCGACTGGAAAGCAGGTACTTTGTGCCGGAAACCAGTTGAGTGTATTCACTTGTAAAACATCGAATGGTTGACATTATATATGACTAGGCCGGAGGAATTATTTGGGCGATGTCAGTATTTTTGACCCATCCGCGTAATCCATTTTTTGCCTTGACATGTATAAAATTATCATTTTGAGCGGATGTTTTGACATATTCTCCTTCCTTCATCTGGCCAATTTTTGGGCTTTTAGATACCGGCGAGGCCAACAATTCCACTTCATTATTTATCACAATTGCCGACGATAATTCATTGGTGACCAATTTGTTAGCTTCCATTAATGTGATGGCGAAAATCGTAACAAATGATCCGGCTATGGTGATATGGATTTTGGAGAATTTTCTGCCGAGGATGGGCAAGGCAATGAAAAATATTGCTACCCAAAAGGAAATGCAGGCAATGATAAGCCATAGTTTGGCAATTTTACTCTGATGCTGTTCGGTTAAGCCGCTGTCGGATTTGTATCCCAATTTATTTCGTATCTCATTTATTTGGCTCAAAACTTTTTTTGACTGATTGATTAGCTTTGCCCTTTCGAAATGCAGTAGCGCTAACCCATTATTACCGTTGTGCTTATGTGCCATACCCAAATTAAATAATTTCGCAAAGGAGTAGCCTTCGGAGGCCATGGCTTTCTGATAGGATTCGATGGCCTCGGCATATTTTCCATTGTTAAAATGTTCATTGCCGTCGAAGAAATTATTTTCGCCGAAAGCTCCTAGGCTCGAAAGCGCGATTAAAGTAAAAAATATAGCTAGTATTTTCATTTCTGTCTGCCAAAATTGTTTATAAATTTATCAAATTCCTTGGCCATTTCCTTTGTTTTTTCCATGGTCGGCTGATGGTTACTAAACACAACGATTTCGGATTCGCTGAGAAAATTTTTTAACCATGTTTTCGTTTCTTCATCCAACCCAATCTCAATAAAAATTTCGTCAATGTTATGTAAATTCTGATCGATTTTTTTACCAGAAATCAGTTCAAATTTTTTTGCAATGGATAGTCGGGCATGTTCATAAAATGCCTTGTAATCAGACACTTTTAGTGCGTTTAAAGCTGCATTATGGGCTTTGAAAAATTCCTCTTTTATGGATGATTTTTTTCTATTGTAGGTGGATTTTTGATTGGTAGAAGAAAATCCCATGCGTACCAGTAAGATTGATAGCGTAGAACATATGGCTAAGTTTAACAGCCAGAACCATATGCCGTATAAATTTTGTCTCAGCGATGGGTAATTTGTTGAATCCATATAGATGATGGCGTCATCGTAGGTTTTGATTTTTTTTAATTCATTGGTTTTCGGATCGCCGTCATTGTTTGGTTGTGCGAAGTTACCAGATCTAGACACAATGATTTCCTGATCACCTCCCATGGACACCACTTTGTATTCCTTTGACTTTAGATCGAAGTAGGAAAATTTCAATGTTGGAATTTTGATTTGACCAGTTGTTTTTGGCATAATCACGTATTCGAAGGTTTTGGTGCCGTAATGGTTAATTTGGTCGTCGGCGGCGAAGATTGCCTTGGGTGTGTAAACCTTCCAGTGTTCGTTTTCATCCAGATCTGGGGTTTTGATTCTTGAAAAATTTCCATGGCCTAGAATTTCCACGGTCATGGTAATGGGATCATCCACCAATGCTCGGTCGCTGGATAGTTTTACTCTGCCGAGTTTAAAATCACCGATGGCACCGGAAAAATCACTGGGTTGGGAATTGCTTGGCAATGGCTTGATTTCCAATGGGATATTATCGCTCCTCAAGACCATATTTTTTTCCATCGGAAAGAAGGAAAATTCATATTGCAATATGACAGATATGGGCAGTTCGTAGCTGAATTGATTATTGCCGGATTTTAATGGAGTGATAACTGTGTTCCAGGAACACAAAGTCTGGTCATTGGCCTGGGAAACCTCGCCGTCGGAAAAGGGGCCGTCGGAAAAGGAATCTCCGATTTTTTTTGGAATATTATTCTGCAATCTCCATTGGTAGGCAGCGGACATTTTTGCGGTTATTTTGATTGGTATTGATTCTCCCACAAAATGTTCCTGGGTTTTATCAAATTCGATATCTATATTGCCCAGGGGATTTTTTTGCGAATTTTGCGAAGAAGTTTTGCTCCCGGTTGTGGATTTTTGGTTGGTTATTTTAATGGTAGCTTCCGGGATTTCGTAGCTTTCTGAGCCGATGTGGATCTTATAGCTTGGGATGGTCACGGTGCCTGGTTCCAATGGAATAATTGAGTACATTTTCACAGATTTCTGTGTCACAGTGCCATTTATGCTTGTCATTGTGGTATATTCCTGCATGGAGTTGCCAAATTTTAACCCATGGACCTTTGGAAATTTCACATCTGCATCCGTTATACCGATGAACTCGATGATATACTTGCTGCTTTCATCCATCGAAATTTCATCCGGATCGAACCGAGCAGTTATTTGCATATTATTGCCCATCGAAAGCCATGGTTGCAGCAGGCATAAAACTATGAAGAGTTTTTGTATGATTTTCATGATTTACCAAAATTTATCAAATTTCTCTGTATGCTTAATTTTTGCGTCGGAGAAAGTCACTGGCATTGCATGTTCATCTTGGCGAACAGAATTTAGTAATTCTGCTGCTTCTTTTTTCGTCATTTTACCATCTGATGGGCTTTGATCACGGACCTGGGATGGATGATCTTTTGGGTTATCATTGCGATTTTCATCATTGGGAGGTTCATTTTTTGATTCATCATTATGATCATTTTTACCATCTTTTTCATCTTGTTGTGAATCTTTATTTTGTTTATCTTGATCATTTTTTTGATCATCGCTTTGGTCTTTCTCATTGGAGGATTCATTTTTTTTATCGTCATTTTTTTTATCGTCGGCATTGTCCCTATGGTTATCTTTGTTTTTTCCGTCTTTTCCATCTTTATTTTCATCTTTTTTCTCATCTGATTTGTCCTTGTTGTCGTCCTTATTTTTGTCATCTTTTTCGTTTTTATTCTCATCTTTTTTGTCATCTTTTTGATTTTGATCTTGGTTATCCTTGGTTTGTTGCTGATTAGGATTGTTTTGATTTTTCTTATTTTGTTCTTCTTTGCGTTTTTTTAATTCCTCCTGATAATTTTTTATAATATCAAGATTATCTTTGGCATCGGAGAAATTTTCATCCAGCTCCAGGGCATTTTCAAAACAATCTATGCTTTCGTCGCATAGTTTTATAGCTTCATCCAGATTATTTTCTTCTTCAAGCCTAGCTTCTTCGCCTAGGGCATGGCCATAGTTATAGAATACTTCCTTGTTCAATTTATTTTTGGCACCGGGACTGAGTGCTTCTTGGAAAATTTTACTCGCTTCCTTGTATTGTTTGTTTGCCAATAGTGCCGTGCCATAGTTAAATTGCAACCTTTGGTCTACGCGTTTGTTATTTTTCTGGGCTTCGATTTTATCTGCATAATATTCGGCGGCTTCGGCATATTTACCGGCTTCGTATAGTTTTTCACCTTTGCTGGCCATTGCACTGGCTATATTATACAAAAGAAGATACATGACGACGAAGCTAACAATGCGTGTATATATGGGGTCTCTGTTTTTGTTTTTTATATTATTTGATTTTAGTAATAATTCCAATATCAGCACGATGATTGCCAAAAATATTATGATTTGGAATTTTTCATTGTATACTTTTTCTTCACTAATTTGACCCGAAGATGCGCTGTGTTTAGCAGCTATGGTTTTGGTCAATTCTTCTATGCCATTGGTGGACATAGGATGATAGGTTCCTCCGGTTTCCTTGGCAATGGCGACGAGTGTCTCTTCATCAAGCCTGGTTTTTACCTTATTACCAGCTTTGTTTTTCAAAAAAATTTGATTGCCAGCCTTGTCTAGAATTGGGATAAATTCACCTTCGGTGGAGCCTAGGCCCACGGTATAGATATTTATTCCGTTTGATTTTGCCTTTTTAGCCGCTGTCAGGGCAGAATTTTCCAAATCTTCGCCGTCAGAAAATAGCACAAGGATATGATCTGATGTGTCTTTGGAAAATACATCACAGGCTATTTCTATGGCAGTGCCAACTTCGGTGCCTTGGTTTTGTATGATATTTGTATCCAATATGGTTAACGATTGATCGAAGGCGCCATAATCCAGAGTCAATGGGCATTGAAGGAAGGCACTGCCTGCAAATGCAATTAGCCCAAATCTATGGCCCGGAAGCTTTTTTGTCATATCTTTTATGGCAATTTTAGCTCGTTCCAATCTATTGGGCTTAACATCGCAGGCCAGCATACTTTTGGATACATCCACGGCAAACAATAGATCAGTTCCCTTTACCTGGCGCTGTTCCAGTCTGTAGCCAAATTGTGGCCTAGCCAATGCTAAACAAATCAATGCTATGGCCAGACAGAATAGGAAATTTTTGCTCTGTTGCAGTCGAAAATTGTAATCCTTCAGCAGGATGGCGAATAGCCTTTCCGAAGCGAAGGTTTTTAACAAATTGGTTCTCCTTTTGCTGCCAAAGGTAAATACCAGCACCACTCCTAGCAGGATGAATGGCAGTAAATATAAAAAAATGACATTTCCAAACCTCATGGTATCCGTTGTAATTTAGTGTTTTTCAATAATGCTTCGAGTATTAATAATACCATGGCTGCCATGGCAAACCAATGGAATAGTTCGTCGTATAACGAGTAATTTTTGATCTTTATTTCGGTCTTTTCAAGGGCATCTATGGTTTTATATATCTCAAGCAATTGATCCTTATCGGTGGCTCTAAAGCATTTACCTCCGGTAATTTCCGCAATGCTTTTTAGAGTATCTATATTCATCTCACTTTTAAAATTTCTTATCACTGGTCTTCCCAGAGGATCTTTGGCTATGCCGCCATTTTCATCCGGACTGGCAATGGGAACAACACCATTGCTTCCGATGCCCACTGTATATATTTTTATGCCAAAGGCAGCAGCGGCCTCGGCGGCAACCTTGGGTGATATGTTTCCCACATTATGATCTCCATCGGTCAGTAATACAATTATTTTACTTTTAGCCACCGAATCATTTAATCTATTGGCACACATGGTGATGGTCGAAGAGATAGAAGTGCCATTATCTTTTATAATACCGAAGCGTATTCGCTCTAGGTTATCAATCAACCATTGATGATTCATGGTGGTGGGGCTTATTAGATAGGAATTTCCTGAAAATGCCACCAGCCCTAGCCTATCATAGCTGCGCATTTTAATGAACTCAGCGAGGACCTGTTTAGCCACATCTATCCTTCGAATCATCGGTTCGCCCTTTTTCCAAAAATCTAGACAAAGCATGGATCCAGACACGTCTATGGCCAACATTATGTCTATGACATTTACATTGGTTTCGGAAAACCCGCTGGGCTGTTGTGGACGCGCTAGGGCTATTATTAGTAATGCAAGGGCCATTGTGCGCAGTATTACTAAAAATCTGCCGGCATTGGTTTTGCGATGATTAGCAATGGATTTTATGATGGAAGTATTTGAGAAAAACATAGCCATTGGACGGCCAATTTTACCCATAGACCAATATAAAATTGGCAAGGTAAGCAACAACCAAAGATGTTCTGGATTAGCAAATTCTATGTTCAATTTTTACCTCCTTCAGATTTTGATTCCATAGCGCTGCTATGCTGTCTGTTTTTTCTATGCTCTATTATTCTGACGAAATTGCAGGCCTTGACGTAGATTTCCCGCTGCTGTTTGTCCGAATAGGTTTTGGCGGCAAATTTTGCAAAATCGGAGTATTTTAATATGTCGGCCAATAGACTGGATGTTTGCCAATCTAATTTCACACTCTTATCAAAAATTTTTAAAAATTCTTCGCTGGTTTTCGACAGTACCCGTATATTATATTCTCTTTGCAAATAACAGCGAATGGCATTGGAGACGAGCACAGCAAACTCATCTGTTGTTTCTGGTCCAATGAATTTCCTTGAATGTTTTAGATCTCTAAAGACCTCTTCAAAGGAGGACAGCGATGGCTGTAAAATTTTATATTTCGGACGACGGATGATTAAATATAGTAGCAATGCCAATAATAGCAATAGAGAGATACCAATTAAAATCACTGGTAAATAATTTCCGGTTTCAACGGGCTGAATGAATGGCTTCAATTCGAATAAATTGGCCTGATCTTGCACCATATTCGAATGAACCATCGGTATACCTGAAATCAAAAATAAAATAATACACAACAAAATTCTCATAGCTGCTGCGTTTAGTGATCCTATTTCCTGCGTTTCGCAAGTCAATAAATTCTAAACAAAATTACATAAGTTTAGATAAATTTACAACAAATTTGACATTTATCTGGGCTATGCCCTCGGGCTTTACAAAATTCTCGACCAAATAAAATCATGCGAATATGCAGATCATGCCATTTAGTTTTATCAAACAATCTCTTTAGATCCGTTTCGGTTTGGATTACATTTCTGCCATTGCTCAAGCCCCAGCGCTTGGCTAGTCTATGAATATGGGTGTCCACAGGGAAGGCGTAGCCACCAAAGGCCTGAGAGTATACCACCGAAGCGGTTTTATGCCCTACTCCAGGCAGAGATTCAAGTTCTTTCATTGATTTGGGGACCTGGCCGTCGAATTTGGAGATCAATATTTCAGCCAGAAGTTTTATGGCCTTTGTCTTTGTCCTAAACAATCCGCAAGGTTTTATTATAGATTCCAATTCATCGGCGGATATTTTTGAAATGTCTTTCGGGGTGGATGTTCTTTGGAATAGCTCCTTTGTCACTCGATTGACCTGGCTATCGGTGCATTGGGCCGATAGTATCACAGCCATTAGTAATGTAAATGGATCGCTGTGTTTCAATGGGATGTCGATTTTAGGATAGGTTTTGGTCAAAATTTCTTCCACAAAATTCGCCCTGGTAAGTATGTTATCCATTGACATCTTTTGATAGTTTAGCCACGATTAAATTAAAATCATCAGGGAGATCTGAGGAAAAACTCATCCTTTCTTGGCTGGCTGGATGGGTCAATTCCAGATGCACAGCGTGTAGCATAACTCGTTCACATTCAACAGAATTTGATGAATGTGTCTGGCCATAGGTACGATCTCCAAGGATGGGATGTCCGATATGACTCAGATGTACCCGAATTTGATGAGTTCTTCCGGTGATTGGGTTAACATTTAAAAGCGCAGTGGATTTAAAATTATTGCATAGATTCCATAGAGTTGTGGCCTTTCGTCCTTTGGACGTGATGCACATCCGCGTCCTTATGACTTTACTTCGTCCTATGGGTTCATTTATTATGCCGGTTTTAATGGAAAAATTTCCTTCGACGATGCAGACATATTTTTTTTGGATTCTGTGCTGAGAAAATTGTTCTATGAGAGACAGATAGGCCTTGTCTGTTTTGGCAAAGACCATTACGCCGGAAGTTTCCTTGTCCAGCCTATGGACCACTCCTGGCCTCAATTCACCACCCAATGGACTTAAAGCACAATGGGATAGTACCATTTCCACAAGGGTTGGTTCCAAGGTACCATTGCCCCTATGGACTACGATGCCTGGTTTTTTGTTTACCACCAACAAAAATTCATCTTCGAATATTATGTCTATGGGAATATCTATGGGCTGCAGATTCCTTGCCGTTGGCCTTAGTTCTAAAAATGTGACCAGATCGCCGGATTTCAACAAAAAATTCTTCTTTACCAGTAGGCCATTCACCATCACGCCATTGATTGTAAAAATTTTTTGAATATGACTTCTAGACATATCTTCCAGATGTTCTGACAGGAATAAATCTACTCTCTTCCCGGTTGAATCAATTTCCACCGAAAGTTCTTGCCATTTGCCATGATTTACGATATCGTCTGTCATTGGATCAATGGATAGGTATAACCAGTAAAGTTACAATAAAAGATGTGGCTAAACATGCCATATTTATCATAAGAGATATTTTATCATTTTTATCGAGCTTAACAATGATGGTGGGTATAGGTGTTATGTGATGCATGGATTTAAGGTTAGCATATTATGGCCAAAAATGCTTGTCAATAATATGCGATGATAGGACTAAAGTATTATTGATTACTGGCAATGAAAGCTGTGTAAATTCCAATTTTCTTAAAAGTTCGTCTATTTTTAAATCTATAGTTGCCATGGCTTCTATAATTATTTTACAATTTTTTAACCTAGGCAATAAAATTATTTTTTTTACAATAACAACCAATATATCATGAGATTATTACAAGAGATGCAACTAAACCTATTGGCGTTTGAATCCATAGGTTTGGTATTTGCCCATTCATTTTTCATGGAGCACCGGCGCAACATGTGTATTTTACAGGGGATCCGGCAATTATTACTTTTGGCAGTAAAATTTCCTTCCAATTTGGTCACGATTTCTTTTCTTGAAAAATGGATGGCGTGCGGTATTTCAATTTTTAATCGCTACACAAAATCGGTGGAAACCGAGGATGTATGCGGTGGATTGTACCTTAAGTGGCTCTACTACAATCCGGTAGGTGAACTTACATTGAACCTGCTTGTGAAAAGAAAAGTCACTTCATCTATATTTGGAATGTATATGCGATCTAGGCGGTCCAAAGGAAAGATATTGCCCTTCATAGAAAAGCATGGGATAGCACCGGAGTCCTTTGAAAAAGATGTGGAGGATTTTCTGTCCTTTGATGATTTTTTTTCCAGAAAATTGAAAAAAAGTGCCAGACCCATTGCCACCGCAGATGGGCATATTATATCTCCTTGTGATGGAAGGCATTTAATCATTCAAAATAGTAATGCTCTGCCATCATTTTTTGTGAAGGGTCAGAAATTTGATCTGTATTCGTTGCTCATTGATAGGCAGTTATATGAACATTTTAAAGATGGAATGGTTATGATCTCTAGGCTTAGCCCGGTGGATTATCATAGGTTTCATTTTCCATGTAATTGTGTGCCAATGCAGTATTATAAAATAAATGGCGATTATTTTTCAGTGAATCCTATGGTCACGAAAAAATTTTTGAAGATTTTTTTTCAAAATAAACGCGAAGTTACTCTGTTGAAAACAGCTGACGTCGGTATGATAGCTATGATTGAAATCGGTGCCACATTTATTGGTAGCATCCATCAATCATTCAAATTGAATGAAAAATATTTTATTGGTCAAGAAAAAGGATATTTTAGCTTTGGAGGTTCGACAATCATAACGATTTTCGAAAATGACAAGGTTAAGTTTTCCGATGACCTGATTAAAAATTCAAAGGACGGAATGGAAACCTATATATTAATGGGGGATTCTATTGCAATGAAGACAAAATAAATCTGTAAAAGGGGATTAAGTATGAAAAGATTGTATATTGTACGCCATGCTCAGGCGGTTACCGATAATAGTATACCTGATTATGATCGGACATTGAGCGAAATCGGCCTAACTGAGGCTCAGAGTATAGCCCATAAACTGGTTTCAGCAGGAATGCGGCCAGATCTAATGATTTCAAGTGGTGCCAGACGGTCCTTAGATACGGCAAGAATTATTAGAGAAATTTTTGGCCTATTATCCAATGTAATAGAAGTGCATGATGAGTTATATCTTGCTGATATGGATAAAATTTTAGCCGCATTGGCTCAGGTGCCTGATAGTAAGAATTCTGTAATGGTGATATCTCACAATCCTGGCATATCCAGATTTTTAGAGGCCATGACTGACTCCGACATGATGGATATGCCCACTGGCTCCATGGCCGTTGTGGAAGTTCATGTTAGGCATTGGGCAGACATCATTTCTAGGTCACATATAGGTCGACAATTGATTTTTTTTTCACCTCATAGCGGAAAAAGTTTATGAAAAAGAAGGCTGTTGTTATTGTAGGCAATGGATTTGAAGAAATTGAGTTAGTGGCGCCGGTGGATATGCTATGCCGGGCTGGTAGCGATGTTAGGATTTTGTCCATAGATGACAAGATCGTTGTCGGAGCTAACAATATTTCGATGGTGGCAAATGGATTGTTAAAAGATTATGAATATGACAAGCCGGACTGCCTTTTTATCCCAGGTGGACCATGGATTCTTAGGGCTAGGTATGATGAAAATATCCTGGGTCTTGTGAAAGAGCACCATGGCCATAGGTTGCTTTTGGCAGCAATCTGTGCAGCTCCATTGATACTGAGTACTGCCGGAGTATTGGATGACCATGAATATACGTCACATTTTTCGATAAAATTGGAAGGTTCCGATGAAACCAAGCCAGTGGTGGTGGATAAAAATATCATCACCGGAAGAGGCCCAGGTGCAGCTCTAGAATTTGCTGTGGCTATTGTAACAAAACTCTATGGCCAGACCACAGCTTTCGGAGTGTCAAATGCCATGTGCCTGACATTGGCAAAGTGAGCATTTATGAGATTAATTTCGCCAGCACATCGATGACTAATTTTTCTATCATTGACAGGTCTACCTGATGGTTTAGCAGAGCGTATATGCTGGTTGCTGTTTCTCTAATACCCGGAGGATAAGTGGTTATATCTGCGTTTACATTTATACCAATGCCAGAGACAGCTACCATTATCTCATTGCCGAGAATCTTAGTTTCGGTCAGTATCCCGGCCAGTTTTTTGCCATTAAAATATATGTCATTGGGATACTTGATGGTGAAATTTATCGAAAATTTATTGGATAATCGCTCGGCGACCAGTTCAGCAAATTTGAGCGAGAAGTTTGAAAAATTTGCCGGTGCTTTTTTCGGTTTAAATGCCACCGATAGATATAGATTTTTATCATCGGAGCTATACCATTTGCGATGGAATTGGCCGCGGCCAGCGGTTTGGCTTTTGGCAATGACCATAAATGGCATCGATGGCTGGCTTTTTTCTGCAAGTTCAAAGGCATGGCTATTGGTGCTATCAATATTTTCTAATCTAAAAATCTGCATGCTTTATTTTTATATTGTAAAATTTTTCTGTAAATATGCCATCTATGCCAATGATAAAGGGAAAACTATTCATAATCTCTGGGCCAGCTGGAATTGGTAAGTCTACGGTATGTAAAAACCTACTGGCTTCGATCAATGGTGAGATGTTGCGTAGAGTCATAACAATGACAACAAGAAAACCTCGGTCCAATGAAGTGCATGCAAAAGATTATCACTTTGTATCAGAACAATATTTTGACAATTGCATCGAAGAGGATCTATTGCTTGAATATGCAACTGTGTATGAAAAAGCTAGATATGGCACGCCAAAGGAAATTATTATCGATGGGTTGACCAATGGTATTCATCTGCTGCTTGTCATAGATGTGCAGGGAATGATTGGGGTGAAAAAAAATATGCCACCAGAATTATTGCCAAATGTGGTCACTGTGTTTATTTTGCCAGAGTCGATGAACATTGTAATTGATCGCCTTAGGCATAGGAACTCCGAATCTGTTGATGAATTTAATCAGCGGATAAGATTTGCTAGAGATGAAATTGCAATTTCCAAAAAATATGATTATAACATAATCAGTGGCAGTGAATTTGAGGATCTATTGTCACTGAAGAAGATTTATGAAATAGAAACATGCGCATAACCGGAGGAATGGCTAGGAGTATAAATTTATTGTCGTTGGAGCATAAATTGCTGCGACCAGCCACGGATTTTCTTAGGCAGGCAATATTTTCTTCTCTGGGAAACATCGTCATTGGAAAAAATTTTTTGGATCTATTTGCTGGCACCGGCGCCTATGGTTTGGAAGCTCTTAGCCGTGGTGCCAGTGGCGGTGTGTTCGTTGAAAAGAATTTTTCGTTGAAGCAGATTTTACAAAAAAATATAGGTGCCGTGTCCAAAAGCCTGGCCATCGATGGTTCATGTTGTGATGTTATAATAGGTGATTGTTTGACCTTTGGTTGTCAAAAAAAATTCGGATTGATTTTTATTG
>JAIRTH010000027.1 GCA_031255005.1 Puniceicoccales bacterium
AGATGACAGAGTGGCCGAATGTGCCCGACTCGAAATCGGGTGTACCAGCGATGGTACCGAGGGTTCGAATCCCCCTCTCTCCGCGCTTCATGGCAATCATTTTGAAAATTATAAAAATAATTCTTGACAATCAATATATACTATGACAGAATATCTTTTCTCGAAGTAATTAAAGGAAGAAAACTATGTTCATTGATATTAATAAAGGTAAAAAAGTTCTAATGTTTGTTGCCAGCGGGACAATGTTGATCGCCAGCTGTTTCGGTGGTGGAGATGAAGGTGATAAAAGTAAAGATATAAAGGGGGTATCGATCGATGGTAGTATGGCTAAGATTGAATTAAAACCAGTAAAATATACTTCTTTAAAATCAATCCAAGATGCAAAATATTTCGCAATGGCCTTAACAAAAGCGAATGAGAATCAGATTGTGATTGATGGACAAAGTTCAGAAGGAAAAATTAGTGATGCAGTAAAATTGGTTTTGGGTAATACGATAAAAAATTTGTGGTCAGATTTTTCTGGTAATTTTGATTCATTTGACGCCAGTGGATTTCCAAAAGACAAGAAACCATTTCTAGCAGCTGTGTTGTGGGTAATGCAGGGGATATTATTTTTGCATAGCATAGATACTTCCATTTTTTGTTTGAATTTACTCCATAGAATTGCTGAAAGTTCTTTCGAAAAGGCTGAACTACTATTGTTATCCCAGTGTAAGGAAGAAAAAAAGGGTGAACCTGGTTATAATTTTACTCCTAACGAAGATGCTAACTGGAATATAATAGGGGAGGCAATAATGATGCTAGAGAATGAAAAAAATGGAAATTCTCAAAATGCAAATGGCCTCCTAATTGTATTAAAACAAAATAAGGAATTTTCAGCATGGTTAGGAGAGTAGCTATGAAAACCTTGTTTAATATATTTAATATTTTTTGTGCACTTCTGTTATTAATGGCAAAGCCATTAATAGCAGATGATCTTAATATCAGAATTTTTAAGGTTGGTCAGGCAAATGCTGTATTATTAACAAAGGATAATACAGCTTTAGTTGTGGATTGTGGAAATGGCAGTAGGTATGGCCAAAGCTTTGATAATGGGCTTTGTGGTCAATCCATAAAGAGGGACAATGTTTTATCTCAATGCGATCAATTAAAGATAATTATAACACATGACCATGATGATCATTATAATGCTATTAATGCTTTTAAGGGAGTTGTTGATAAAATTAAAAATATCATTAATATCATTAGTATATGGAATGAAGCATTGTATGATTCATTTAGTGGTTATAAAAAGGTCGGAGTGTTTAAACACGGAAATTGGCAATATGCAGGATGGCTTAATGGTGCAGATAATATTAATGGATATTTAAGTGGAGCTTTAGGAGATGATGTTACTGTGACATGCTTACGTCCAGATAAATTTGAAGATACACTACTAAACCCAGAAAAGGAACATGACAATAATGTGTTGTTATATATTGAATATAGAGGAATAGGCATTTTATTGCCAGGAGATGCTAATAGCACATTATTAGCCTATCATATGTTGCATACCCCTAATTTTATAAATACTCTTAAAAATGTTAACATTCTTTTAATTCCTCATCACGGGAGTGCAAAAAGTGGCGAGCAACTGTGGATAGATGCGATATTTGGTGGTGTCGGAAATAATAAGATTAAAATGTTATTCATTTCTAGCGATCCTGAAGAGGAAAATAAAATCCCAAAAGAATGGCTGTGTAAACAATTAGACAGTAAAAAACTTCCAAATTTTGAATATATAGGGAGGACGTGGAGATTACAGCATTGCTGTTATAGAATATCGATAGATGCCAATGGCCAAATCGAAGTTTTTGATGGGAAGAATCAATTATTCCCAGCACAATAATGTTGCCAAGAGGGTAGAAGAGTATAATTATATTTTCTTCTTTGGGTAATTTTATTATGAATAGTCGCATTAAGGTATTGATGATGAGTGTATTGTGCTCAGTCATCGTTTTGCTGGGAGGTGGATGCGGTAGGCAAAAAGATAATGATATACTGAAAGTTGGTAACAGCATAGATCCGAGCTCTCTGGATCCCCAGGTGGCCAGTGGTGTCAGCGAAATAAGATTGTTAAGTGCTATCTTCGAGGGACTTGTGGTTCCTCATCCGGAAACTCTTGAGCCCATGCCTGGCCTGGCAGAATCCTGGACCATCTCCGAGGATTTCCGTAAATATGAATTCACTCTCCGAAAAAATGCCACCTGGTCCAATGGTGACCGAGTCATCGCCGAAGATTTCGTCTTCTCATTGAAAAGAGGTCTAACCAAAAATTTGGCATCTCCTTGGATCGATATGTATCTATTTGTGAAAAATGCCGACAAATACCATGATGGAACATTGACTGATTTCAATGAGGTTGGCATCAAGGCGATTTCTAAAACCAAGTTGGAAATAGAGCTGGAAAACTCAGCACCGTTCTTCATGTCCATACTTTCCCATTCCTCCTGGTTCCCGGTGCACAGCAAAACCATCCTGAAATATGGAGCCATCGGCGATCGTACATCCCGATGGTCAAAAATAGAAAATATCGTGACCAATGGCCCATTCATCGCAAAATCTTGGACCCTATCAGATCGGTTTGTGGTGGTCAAAAATGAAAACTATTGGGATGAGGCCAATGTAAAATTAAAGGAAATCCATTTCATTCCAGCAGATGCAGATACAGAAGAAAGAATGTTTCGGGCAAAGGAAATCGATATCACCGAAACCATCACCATATCCCAGATAGAACGACATAAGGGATCAAATTGTCTGAAAATTAACAATGGCCTTGGCTGTGTATTCCTGTGGATGAATTGTGGAAATTTCCCGCTAAATGATAAAAATGTACGAAAAGCATTGAGCTTATCCATAAATCGCAATGCCATATGCAGAATGTCCAATCGAGGTGAATCTCCGGCTTATTCGTTGGTGCCTAACGGTACAATGGGTTATGAATCAAGTGATCTGTTTAAAGAAGATGCGAAGGAAGCAAAAAGACTGTGCGATAATTCATCTTTTAAAAATAGAAATGAAAAAGTTTTGACTTTTCTTTATAATACTTCGGAACTCATGAGGTTTATTGCCGAGTCTGCCCAGGAATCTTTCAGGAAAAATCTTGATCTGAATATTAACCTTATAAATGAGGAATGGAAAGTCTTTCTGGCCTCCAGACGAAATGGAAAGTTTGACATCGCCCGGGGAGGCTGGGAAGGAGATTACAATGATGCCACAACTTTTTTAAATCTATTTCTTTCCGATAATCCAAATAATCACGGCAGATGGAGTAATGTAAAATTTGATGAGCTAATGGCTTTGGCTTCAAAAGATATGAAAAATAGATCGGAGCTACTAAAAGAAGCTGAGAAAATCATGATCGATGAAATGCCAATCATTCCGCTATATTTTAGGGCAACTGGGCATTTGGTCAGCGATAGGGTAGGCGGTTGGTATGGCAATATATTGGACTCGCATTCCTGGAAAAATATTTTTATTAAACAATAATTTTAACTATTTGACTTTAGCCTATCTTGATTTATTGACTTTGTGTTTCTGATTTTTAGACTTCCCAACGGGATGGGGTTATTAGATGTGTTATGTGTCATAATGGGAGGTGGCAGAGGTACGCGTTTATTTCCTTTGACAAAGTACCGTTGCAAGCCTGCAGTGCCGCTGGCTGGTAAATATAGATTGGTTGATGTCCCTATCAGTAATTGTCTCAATGCCGGCCTAAATAAAATATATATCTTGACTCAATTCAACACAAGATCACTCCATAGACATATAGAAAATACCTACAGATTTGATACCTTCGGCGGTGGCGGTATTGAAATTTTTTCAGCAGAGCAAACCGATGATGGTATAGGAAATTGGTACGAAGGAAATGCCGATGCGGTCAGGAAAAATATGCGATATTTTAATGTAAATGATGAGGATATAATGGTTATACTATCCGGCGATCAGCTATACCGAATGGATATTGCGGATTTCATTAGGCATCATGTGGAAACTAAAGCGGATTTGACCATTGCATCTAAAGCAGTTATAAATACAAAGGTTTCCGCCTTTGGTGTTATAAAAATAGAAAAAGACTTCTCCATTAGCAAGTTCGTTGAAAAACCAACGGATCCTTCAATTATGGAAGAATTTACGCTAAACGGATCTCTGAGAAATAGTCTGAAAGATAAATCCGATGCCAAGTATTCCTTGGTCTCAATGGGTATATATGTCTTCAAAGCTGGTATTTTGAAAAGAGCCTTGGCTGGCAGTGGAACTGATTTTGGCAAAGAGATAATTCCATCTCTATTGGGCCGAATTAGATTAAAGGCGTATATTTTTGATGACTATTGGGAAGATATCGGTACAGTGCGTTCATTTTTTGAGACAAACCTGATGTTGGCTCAGGATGTGCCTCAGTTTAACTTTTTCGATGAAAAAAATCCCATATATACCCATCCAAGAGCATTACCTGCATCGAAAATAAATAGCTGTAGCATGAAGGAAGTTTTGATTTCCGAAGGAAGTATAATATCCGAATCAACCCTGCGTAGATGTGTCATAGGCCAACGAGGTGTGGTCGGCAGAAGTTCTTTGTTGGAGAATGTATTAATGATGGGAGCAAACATGTACGAAACTTCCGATGATATGGCCAATAATAAAAGAAATGGCATTCCAAATGTAGGCGTAGGTGATGGATGCTATATCAGAAATTGTATAATAGATAAAAATGCTAGGATAGGCAATAACGTTAAATTAACTCCAGATAGAAAGGATGATGGCTTTGACTATGATGGCATTTATGTGCGAGACGGAATATTATGTGTTGGACAAGATGCCATAATTCCAGATAATACATCCATATGATTTTATAATTTTCTTGACTTGATGGTAAAAAAGGTATTCGTGCGAGGTTGTTATTTTAAACGGAAATAAATTATGTTGTTTAATGCATTGGTAGCGTTTTTATTGTGTTGTTATGGCGATACTATATGCACTTTTATTAATGAAAGAGTTATTTGCAATATTGAGACGATGAAAACAGAGATATACAATAGGTTGGAGGCAAATCGAGGTAATGTATCGCTGCAGGCTAGATCATTATTTGATAAAATCTGGAATGCTTTTGTTGCCATGTATGGCAATGAAAATAGCCTAAAATTTCCTCCGCAAATTGTCTGGTTGAATGGCGCTCCGGGCTCTGGAAAAGGTACCAATGGTCGCAGCATAATGAAGGCCCTGGATATATTTTCTAAGCCAGTGGTGGTTAGTGATTTATTGAATTCAGATGAAAATAGAGATTTGATAGACAGCGGATCTCTCATTGATGACGAAAAGGTTACTAAGGTGGTATTCGAAAAGCTGTTTGACGGTACCACTTGCAGAGGAGGGGCAATAATAGATGGATTCCCCAGAACTTTAATCCAAGCCGAATGCGCCTATCTGTTTGTTGAAAAAGCCAAGAAATTACCAGCGGGCAAAGATCTTAAGATCTCGGTTATAACTCTTATTGTGGATGAAAAGTCCAGCATAGAAAGGCAGCTACATAGAGGCAAAATGGCCAAGATTCATAATGAAAGTGTGGAAGAAAATAAAGTTGGTGAATTGCAGGAAATACGTAAAACCGATACAAATCCACAGCTTGCTCGGGACAGATATCAGACCTTCCTCGATCAAACGAAAGATGCCCTTGATTTTATGAAAGATATGTTTGGGGCCCATGAGATAAGTACCATAGGATCTTTCGAAGAAACAAAAGACAGAATATATAAAACATTGCGACAGGAAAAGTAGTAAGCATTTTGCGTTCTGTATTTTATGGTTCAGTCTATGGATAGATTGCCTGATATTTCGAGATTCAGGAAGAGATTTGAGGTTTTGGAGCTTGAAATGGCCGATGAAAAGTTTTTTTCAGATCGCCGAAGAGCTGCCGAATTGTCAAAGGAACATAGCAAATTGGCCGCCCTTCTGGATAAATTCCAATCCTATGAAGCGCTGAAAAAATCAATTTCATCCAGCATTGATATGGCGAGAGACCCATCTTTGGATCAGGAAATGCGAGATTTGGCAATCGAAGATGTGGAAGTGGGCAACGATGAATTGGCCAGATTGACCAGAGAGATTCTGATAGATATGATTCCCAGTGACAAAAGTGATTCACGTAATACGGTGATCGAGATTCGAGCCGGCACCGGTGGGGACGAAGCAAGTCTTTTTGCCGGAGATCTTTACCGAATGTATACCCGGTATGCCGAAAGGCGTGGTTGGATCATGGAGGTGTTAGGTACCAGCGTTTCAGAATGCGGAGGATTTAAGGAAATTGCATTTTTAATCGGTGGCGAAGATGTTTATAAAAATTTAAAATTTGAAAGTGGCGTGCATCGGGTCCAAAGGATACCGACCACCGAAGCCAACGGAAGAATTCACACATCGGCAGCCACAGTGGCGGTTTTGCCCGAAGCTGAAGAGGTTGATATCCATATAGCTCCGGAGGAGTTGGAGATATCTATCTGCCGTGCCAGTGGTCCTGGTGGTCAAGGAGTTAATACCACCGATTCGGCGGTGCAGATACTGCATCGTCCGACGGGAATGATTGTTACCTGTGCCGATGAGAGATCCCAGCAGAAGAATCGGGTGAAAGCAATGACTGTTTTACGCTCCAGATTACTACAAAAAAAAGAAGAGGAAGAGCATGCAAAATATGCTGCCGATCGCAAAAATCAGGTGGGTTCCGGTGATCGCTCCGAACGGATAAGAACCTATAATTTTCCGCAAAATAGACTCACAGACCACAGAATTCAAATGACATTATACAGCCTTACTCAGCTAATGGATGGAGATTTGGACGAGCTGATAGATGCATTGATCAGATTTGATATGGAACAGAAGGTGGAGGCTTTGTTGAACTCTCAGCAATAATTTTAGTATAAATTTCTTGTACATATAATTCAAAAGTATATAATTCAAACAGGTTAATTTAGTATATGGCGATTAGAGTAGCAATAAATGGTTTTGGCAGGATTGGCCGGCTCGTTTTTAGAGCAATTGTAGATAGTGGAAAATTTGGAAGTGAAATAGAGGTTGTGGCGGTCAATGATCTTGTGCCTGCGGACAATCTAGCATATCTGTTAAAATATGATTCTATCCAAGGAAAATTTCTTGGCGAAGTCCATTCGGATGGCGATGAAGTGCTGGTTGTCAATGGCAAGAAAATAAGATGTTTGGCGGTAAAGGATGGGCCTACTGCCATGCCATGGAAGAATTTAGACGTGGACGTTGTCGTCGAATCCACCGGATTGTTTGCCAGCGATGTGTTAGCCCAAGGCCATCTTGAAGCCGGGGCAAAGAAGGTTATAATATCTGCTCCAGGTAAAGGCGAAGGCGTGAAGACCGTGGTGCTTGGCGTCAATCACGGTACTTTGACCAAGGATCATAATATAATTTCCAATGCCTCCTGTACCACCAATTGTTTGGCGCCTATAACAAAGGTTATTGTGGATAATTTTGGTGTGGTTGAAGGTCTTATGACGACTATTCATAGCTATACTGCCACGCAGAAAACCGTGGATGGTCCATCTCGTAAGGACTGGAAAGGTGGCCGTAGTGCTGCCATAAATATCATTCCATCCACCACCGGTGCTGCGGTTGCTGTGGGATTGGTTTTGCCCGAAGTGAA
The DNA here is from genome assembly GCA_031255005.1 of Puniceicoccales bacterium. Lineage (NCBI taxonomy): Bacteria > Pseudomonadati > Verrucomicrobiota > Opitutia > Puniceicoccales > Puniceicoccales bacterium. The sequence continues at coordinate 7,697 of JAIRTH010000027.1, forward strand.
GGGTAAACTCACTGGCATGGCCTTCAGAGTTCCTACGCCGACGGTTTCCGTGGTTGACTTAACTGTAAAAACAGAAAAACCTACGTCCTATAAGGAAATTTGTCAAAAAATGGAAGAGGCTTCCAATGGCTCTTTAAAAAATATTCTTGGTTATACCGCTGACGAAGTGGTTTCATCGGATTTCATTCATTGCAGTTATTCATCGATTTTTGATGCCGGATCTGGCATTGAACTGAACCAAAATTTCTTTAAACTCGTCAGTTGGTATGATAATGAGTGGGGCTATAGCTGTCGTTGCGTTGAGCTAATAGATAAAATTAAGCAATTTTTATAGTCTATATATACATATCTTATTTATTGGAAAGGCAACCCTTGGGTTGTCTTTTTCTATGGAACCGCTAAAATTCTTCGGTGGTTTCTGACCTAGGTAAATTATTTCTCCTTATGCCGACGATAACTATATCTATTTTATCTATATTTTTTATGCCAATGTCATCTGCCAATACGATATGCAGATGTTTTTGAAGAGTAGTGCTTATTTCTGGTAGCTTTTGGTCGCTGGGCATGACGAAACTTATCCGAATGTTTATTTTTTTTCCTTTGGAGAAAATATCTATTCTTGGTTTGATTTGCATTCCCAATGATTTGCAAGCATCAAGAATGGTTTCTTTCAGCACGGATTTTTTTATGAAAACCTTGCCACTTTCGTTATCCAGTAGGCATAATATGGTTCTCCTGATAGATCCTGTGGTGATTTTTATTGCCATATAAATGACCATTAGGCCAATGAACCATAGAAAATATGGAGACCTAACAATGGCAAGGCCCTCGGTTTTTAGCTGAGCCGATACCCAATTACAAAGATCTTCTAACATCCTAGGCCTAGATTAAAAATATAATGGTCCGTATAAAGAAGAAAATCTCAGTGACTTTGAGGGAATATTCTAGCAGTTAGCCATCATTAGTCTTGGCAAGCATTGGAAATGGCTTGATCCAGGGCATGCCAGGCCAAAGTTGCACATTTTATTCTCATCGGAAAATGTTTGACTCCGGTTAAGGCAATGATGTCGGTGTTCTTTAGAACTTCATCCTGAATATTTTCGGTACCACTTAGAATGCGTTGAACCATCTTCGATAGGCCAAGACCGTCTTTCAGGTTTTTGAGTTTTACTGTTTCGCTCATTATCGAAGCCGAAGCCACGGAGATCGCACAGCCGGTGCAACAAAAACGAACGTCTGTTATCATTCCACAGTCAATGGTTAGATAGATTGTCACATCATCGCCACAGGATGGGTTATTGCCATTGGCCTCGATGGTAAAGCTTTCTGGTCGTCCAGAATTTCGCGGATTTCTATAGTGATCGAGGATTATTTCCTGGTATAAATTATCGATCTCTGTGTTTATCATCATGATGTGCCAAAACTCCGATGGGTCTCCTAATAGGACGCGGATATAAAGATATATTATTAATGCAAGCTGTAAAAATTTTTTTGCCAGTGGAATAATGGGCTAAAGTCCATTTGTAATTGATCAATTGCTGATCAAAAAAGTTATTCACATGGTTATTGTTAATAACTTGTGCATATATTGAGCTTGATGATAAAAAATCTTTCGTAAAGCTACTGGGTTCTGATGGTGATTAACATGATTGATAGGTTGGATTGCGAGTTATTGTTGCCCATTAGATATAGTGTTTTAGCGGGATATGGTAATTTTTTTATGAATTGCTTTTATGGCTTGATCATCCAGCAAAAATGGCTGAGGTTTATTACTCAACAATGGATGATCAAAGTCTATGGATTGCCAGAAATGTTAATAACTTTTGATGCGTTGTGTTAATATGTCGGATATTGCAAATATAAATGATGTTTGGAGTGTGGTCAAAGAGGACTTCAAGAGGTCATTTCCATCGGATGTGTACAGTGCATGGTTTGATACCATAAAAGGTGTGAAGCAGAACGGTGATGATAGTCTGATCATCATGGTTCCTAATGATTTTGCAGCCATATGGATACATGATAACTATAGGGATATTTTGGTCGATAAATTTCAGATGGCTCTTGGGCGCTCCACCGACATATCCTTCGAAGTTGTCTGTGATAACCCCAATGGCGATGGTGCAAATAAAAATTTTTCTAAAAAAAGCCAATCCAAAGCCAGCGATGTGTCAAAGAATGCTTGTTCTGATCCTTCCGAAGAGTATATGCTAAGTCCACGCAATACCTTCGAAAATTTCATCGTTGGGTCTGGTAATCAGATGGCCCATGCGGCCAGCATCGCCATAGCAAATTCACCGGCCAAAGCATATAATCCATTGTTTTTGTATGGGTTTACAGGTCTTGGAAAAACTCATTTGATGCACGCAGTGGCCCATCATGTTTTGGCTCACAATAAGACTGCAAAGGTCTTGTACATATCCACAGAAAAATTGACCAACGAATTTATCCAGGCCATCCAGTCCAATTCTATGACCAAGTTTCGGTCAAAGTACAGAAATGTGGATATTTTACTTTTGGATGATGTGCATTTTCTTTCCGGCAAGGAGCGCATCCAAGAAGAATTTTTTTACACTTTTAACGAGCTTTTCGAATCGCAGAAGCAGATATTTCTATGCAGTGATAGGCCGGCTTCGGAAATTGCAGATCTGGAGGGGAGGCTTGTGTCCAGGTTCCAGTGGGGATTGGTCACTGACATACAGCCTCCGGATCTTGAAACGCGCATTGCCATACTCTCGAGAAAGGCAGCGGATATGCATCTTGTGCTAAATAATGATGTGTTACTATATTTAGCCGAGCGGGTTTCTACTAACGTTCGCAGGCTTGAAGGGGCTCTGACCAGGTTGGCTAGCTTTATAAAATTGTCTAGAACTAATATCGATATACAGGCCATAAAAACCATAATGAGGGATATTTTTGAGGAAGAAAAAAATGTCCAGCTGTCCATTGATGCAATTCAGCAGAGAGTTGCTGAGTTTTTCAAAATAAAGGTCTCAGATATACTAGGCAAGCGCAGGCCGGCGAATATAGCATTGCCACGACAGATTGCCATGTATCTAAGTAGATCATTGACAACATTTTCACTGATGGATATAGGCTTAGCCTTCGGTGGCCGTGATCACGGGACAGTCATCCATGCCTGCAAGTCCATCGAAAATGTTATGGAAATAGATCCGGTTTTGAAGCGCAATGTAGATCACCTTAAAAAGGTATTGCAAAATAGATAAAGCTCGGTGTCCTAGAATTATATAATTGATGAAGCAGCGTACCATTAGACGAGAGGCCAGTGTCCGGGGGAAAGCCCTTCATACCGGAGCTGAAGTAACACTGACTTTAAAACCAGCCAAAGAAAATAGCGGTATAGTTTTTCGACGCATTGATCTATACAATAAACCCGAAATTCGTCCATCGGCGGATTCCATTGGCGACCTGGTTCGCTGTACCACGATAACCTCTGGCCATGTGAAAGTGCATACCGTTGAACATATACTCAGTGCCATCTATGGCATGAATGTGGACAATGTGATAATAGAAATGGATGCTTCAGAACCTCCCATACTGGATGGTTCGGCTAAATTTTTTGCCAATTTGATAAATGAGGCAGAACCCATTGAGCAAGGAGCAGATCGTTCCTATTGCGAAATAATGAAGCCGATTTCTGTTACCCGGAGTAATCGTTCGATGATAGCTTTGCCCTATAATGGATTTAAAGTAACCTGTACTTCTTCCGATGATAGGGGCGTACATACTCAGCATTTGTCTCTGGATATAGATCCTGAAACCTATTGCTTGGAGCTTGCTCCGGCAAGGACATTTACCATATATGAGGACATTGAGGAATTGTTGAAGCTTGGCAAAATTCAGGGTGGTAGTTTGGACTCGGCCGTGATTATAAAAGGCGATAAGATATTGTCAAAGGAACCGTTACGATTTGCTGATGAGTTCGTCCGGCATAAGATTCTAGATGTGATTGGAGATTTAGCATTGGTTGGAATGCCGATAAAAGCCCATATAATCGCTGTGCGGCCGGGCCATGCCTTGAATGCAGAATTGACAAAAAGCATCATCGATGTCCAGCGCGATATGAAGATGGGTAAGAAAAAGAAACCCCAAACTCCGGCCGGTCCGGTGGTGATAAGCGAAGAAGAGGCCTGTTTGGATATAAAACAGGTGCTAAATATGCTGCCGCACCGATATCCATTTGTGTTGATAGATCGGGTGGTTGAGTTTATTGGCAACACAGAACTGCGTGCCATAAAAAATGTTACGATAAATGAACCCTATTTTGTTGGACATTTTCCTGGCCAGCCGGTGATGCCTGGTGTTCTTCAGGTCGAGGCGATGGCCCAGGCTGCTGGTTTGTTGATGATGCACAATACTCGTACTGAAAACAAGTTGGCTTACTTTATGAGCTGTGATAGAGTTAAATTCAGGAAGGCCGTTGTACCGGGAGATCAGCTTGAAATATGCGTGAAATTAATGAGAAAACGTGGAGATAGAATAGGCATAGCTGAGGCCTGTGGTAAAGTTAATGGGAAAGTTGTATCTTCGGCTGAATTGATGTTTTCCATAGTGGACCACGAAGAGTAATATGCCTAGAAAAATTCATAATACTGCCATAATAGAACCCGGTGCTCAGTTGGCCGATGATGTGGAGGTCGGTGCCCAGGCTTATATCGGTAAATATGTGAAAATTGGATCCGGTTCCATTGTTATGCATCATGCTACGGTGGATGGCGATACGTCCATTGGCCATGCCAATGTTATTCATCCCTATGCCTATCTAGGGGGACTTACCCAGGATTTGAAATATGCCGGAGAGCACACCGGGCTATTGATAGGTAACCATAATGTATTTCGCGAATTTTTTACAGTTCACACTGCAACAAAGCCGAATGAATCGACGATTATAGGTGATGATAATACTTTTTTGGCCTATGCCCATGTGGCCCATGATTGTGTGATTGGCAATGGGATAATTATGAGTAGCCATGCGGCATTGGGTGGCCATGTTATCATTGGAGATCATGCTAATATCGGTTGGAGTGCTGGCATTCATCAGTTTTGCCGGGTTGGCAACTATGCGATGGTATCTGCCATGGCGAAGGCAACCATGGATGTGCCACCCTACATGATTGCCGATGGCATGCCAGCCAGAATCAGGTCATTTAATAGAATAAATCTTGAACGACATGGATTTAGTGAACAAGATGTCCGCATCGTCAAAGAGATTTATTTGGCTTTATATGCACAAACCAAGGTTCGGGCGGAGACATTGATGGAATTGAGAAAGGCCAGCACAATACCTGGTGATTTGTATGACAATGTGTGCTCGTTTTTTGAAAGCAGTGACCGTGGGGTATGCTAGAAATTTTATCCATATCAAGTGTTGTAAAAATATTGCAGACCTTTATATTATTATTCTACTAGGTAACACTGAATGAAGGGAATAAAGGAAATTCGTCAGAGAATTAGAGCTGTGGAGGGTACGGCGAAGATAACCAAGGCGATGCAGTTGGTTGCGGAATCCAAAATGAAAAAGGCGCAGATGTTGTCCATTGGAAG
>JAIRTH010000028.1 GCA_031255005.1 Puniceicoccales bacterium
CACAGCAATCACAACAACCATCGCAATATTCCCAATATTCCCAATACATACCACAGCAATCACAACAACCATCGCAATATTTCCAATACGCATCGCAGCAATTACCACAATACTACCCATACCTCCAATCTCAGCAAGCATTAGAAAATCTTTCGCAGCAATATTACACATACTACCAGCAGCAATTACAGCAATACTACCAGCAGCAATCTCAACAAGCATTGAGAAATTCTACACAGAGATCGATTCCTTCATATAGAGTTAACCACTTGAGTGATGCAGTGGATGTTGCTGAAAATGCCACGAGAGCTTTTATATTATTTTCAGATACCTTTGGGACCTATAGAAATTATCCAAGGATGGAAAATATTATAAAGAAAATATCAAATAAAGTTAAAGATACTAATGTTATTTTCAATGGCAACTTCTTAGCCTGGTTTAATGATGATATTGAAGTTTCTGATAAAGCTAAATGTAATGGGATATTTATTGTTTCAAATCAAAATCATATAGAAGCCAAACCCGAAGCTTTTCTAAAAACTTTTGGTAAATTTTGCGATAATGATTATTATAGGATGATTATTAATTTTGGGACCCATGAGTTATTTTCTGGCAGGGACTCATGGCTAAATTTTCTTGATACATTTAATAATTATGTAGCAACGCAAAATGAGAAAAAAGTATTCCTATTGAATAGTAATTTGATTCATGGATTTTTGAATAAAGATACATCCACAAAGGGTGTAGATCCTTATGTCATAATTGGCAATGCTGGATATGTGGGTTGGACCACATTGGATATTTTTAGCGATTATGTAAATGAAATTGAGAATGTATATCTTAATAATCATTTCCATACAACTAGTTATTATAAAGAAGAATGGTTTACGGAAGGATTAAAACAAGATGGCATTAATTTATTGAATTGGATATGCGACTATCGGAATAATGAGGTGAAAGACAACGGTGCTATATTTGAAAATAACACGATTTTTAAAGAATTCACTGAGAATGTGAAAAAATGCATTGATGCCCTCGCTACAAATAACCACGAAGGTCAATTGTATTTGAATGTTGTTGCCAATGCAAGATGGAGAGAAGTAGGTCTGATACTTAAAATGGTATTGGAAAAATTAGCACCTGAATATGGCTATGATGAAATATTTCGCCGCCTTGTAATAAATGTGAGTACCAGTGGTGGTCGTAATGATGTGGTCGATGGTGAACATGATAAGCGTCTTCATTCATGGCCTACTTATAACTTATTTATTGGCAATTCGGAAGGATTCATGGATTATCCGGTTATCAATTTGTTAAGACCTGGGCCTTTGGGTGAACATTCAATAGTCCATTTTTCAAAAACTGAAAGCTCAACAGATGGAAGACGTAAGTATATTGATTCATTTTTTGTATTATAGTATCAGAAGTTATTCAAGCTGATATATTTATGCTATTTTCTGTATTATTATTTTTGTAATATACACTTTACATTTTTTTTATTTTGTGAAAGATACAGGCCATGGAGACATGTTTTATGAAAGGAATGAAAAAGATAGAGCTGTTTGTTTTATTTTTTTCTTTAGGAGTTTTCTGTATTCCTAGTCAAACTATAGCTGAAAAGGATCACAGAGGTAGAAGTTTTGGAGGTGGTCGTCATGGCGTACATGGTGCACATAACACTGGCCATGCCACAGATATCAAATCTTCCGAAAATTTAGGGCGACATAAGGGATGGCGAAAAATGATTCGTCGCCGTGCAAAAGCGTGGAAGGAAGCGAAAGAAAATGATTCTATATCCACAGAAAAAGATGAAAAGAATAAGAAAGAAAAAAATAGAGGCAAAAATAAAAGAAGTAAAAATAGTAAAAATAGAAAAAATAGTAAAAATAGAAAAAAGTAATAAAGCGAATAGCTGGTTAAATTCATAGTTCTGCAGATTGTATTGTGTGCGATCTGCAGAATTTTTTTGCTAATAGACTTGTAATCATATAATTATAAATAAATGTGTGGAAATTCCTAGGAAAACGTTGACAAAACTTCGCGCAGCCGTTTATTACGAAAATCACGTTATTGCCCGGTAGCTCAGCGGTAGAGCAGGTGACTGTTAATCACTTGGTCGCAGGTTCGAATCCTGCCCGGGCAGCCAATAAAAAATTGGTTTGTCATTTGTCCTCTAAGCTCTTTCCCACAAGGATGGATTCTCTTATCTGATCTGCCAATGACGATAGATTTCCTGGGGAATTAGGAACAAATATCACGTTTGATTTGGAGTTTCCGGCTATTTCTTTCAGCGTGTCTATATATTGGATTAGTAGGACCATTTCCATCACATTCTTCTGGCTTAATCCAGGTACTTGTTTTATAAACTCTTCAACGGAATTTTTCAAGCCTGATACTATAGCATGTCTTTGCCCAGCAAGACCTTTGCCATGCAATATGGATGATTCAGCCTCGGCTTCGGCATGCTTCACCTTCAATATTTTTTCAGCTTCACCTTTTTCCGAAGCAGCCACTCTGGTCCGTTGGGCGGCATTTATTTCGTTCATCGCTGCTTTAACATTCGGTGCTGGAGCTATGTCCGTTACCAATGCCTTTACTATTTCATAGCCAAATTCGGCCATCATTTCCGAGAGTTCAATCTTTACTGCATCGGCTATGTCATCTTTTTTTGCAAATACATCGTCCAGTGATATTTTCGGAACTTGTGCTCTAACCACATCAAATACAAAGGCTTCTATCTGATGTTTTGGACTTTGTAGCATATAAAATGCTTCATAGATTTTCCCAGATAGAACGCGATATTGGACCGAAACAAGTATATTTATGAAAACATTATCCTGGGTTTTTGTCTCCACATTCACATCTAACTGAGTGATTCGCATGGATAGCCTGGTACGAATGGTATCAATTATTGGTATCTTAATTTGTAGGCCAGGGTAGGCTATTCGAATGAATTTCCCAAATCTTTCGACTATGGCACAGGTTTGTTGGTCCACTGTAAACAATGTGGACGATAAAACCATGAATATTACCATTCCTACGATGGCAATGACCATAAAAATCGCAAACGCATCCATTTACCTACTCTAGGTGTATGGGCGATAAAATCAATTAAAAATTATCAATGAGCCTTGGGCAGCAATGCGTTAACAATACTAAGGTCTCTGGGAAAAGTTATTTTTATATTACATGTAGCATTTTCAATGAATTGAATTTGGGCTTTGTCGTCAATGGCTGAGCTGTCATCGCCTAGGGGGAGATTCTGATCCATGGCATTTTTATAGCCATCATAGATCAGTGGAAAATTAAAAGCCTGAGGTGTTTCTATGGCATACAACATGTTTCGATCGAGGTATTTAATTTGGTTTTCTTCCATTGAAACCACCGTGTCTACGATTCTGTGGCAGAGCACAGCGGCTTGATGATTTTTTATTTTTTCATTCAATTCTATGATATTTTTTTCTGTGACCAACGGTCTGGCTCCGTCGTGGATGAACAAATTTTTTATTTCAGGGAAATTTTTTTTCAAAAACAATATACCATTCCAAACCGAGGATTTTCTATCATTGCCACCCTTTTCAAAAAAAACCGAATCTGTTTTCTCCAAAAATTTATTGATAAAATTTTTTTGAATTTCATCGCGGTGGATTACCAGGATGATGTCCATTAGTTTTGTGTCGTAAATGGTTTTAAATGAATAATATATAGTTGGATAGCCATTCAACATAGAGACACATTTATCGCCTCCAAATCTTGTACCAGTGCCGCCGGCAAGTATTATAGCTGCAGAAAATCTTTTGACTTTTGGGCTCATCTATTATCAAGCACTGCCTTTAGAAAAGAAGTGAACAATGGGTGAGGTTTATTTGGTTTTGATTGAAATTCTGGATGAAATTGGCAGGTAATATACCATGGATGATCTTTCAATTCCAATATTTCCACCAGATCTAGTTCTATATTTTTTCCGGCAACAATCATTCTATGTTCTTCAAACAACGGCAAATAGTCATTATTTATTTCATATCTATGCCTATGGCGCTCAGATATATACTGGGTATTGTAGGCCTGGAAGGTCCTCGATCCTTCATGAAGCAATTTGCAGTTGAATGAACCGAGTCGCATGGTGCCGCCTTTATCCGATATGGCTTTCTGAGCTTTCATCATATGTACCACTGGATTGGATGTTTTCGGGACCATTTCGGTGCTATTGGCATCGGATAGGCCGATCACATTTCGAGCGAATTCAATGGCTGCAATTTGCATACCGAGGCAAATGCCGAAAAATGGTACTTTGTTTTCTCTGGCATAACTGGTTGCAGCAATCTTACCACCTATTCCTCGGGCACCAAAGCCACCGGGTATCAATAGGCCATCCATGGATTTAATCAATTCATCACAACCTTTTTTTTCAATTTCTTCGGCATCAATGTTTATTATTTCGACGTTGCTGTCATTGGCTATTCCGCCATGAACCAAGGCTTCGTGTATGGACTTGTAGGCATCTTGAATGTCCGTGTATTTGCCAATTACTCCTATTTTGCAGAAATTTTTTGGAGATTTCAGCCGACGAACGATGTTCTCCCAAGCACTTATATCACAGGTTGAACTGTTAAGTTTGAGCTTTTCAATTACGATTTCGTCGAAATTTTCCCTGTGTAAAGCCGAAGGTAATTCATATATGGAGCAAGTCAGATCGAGTTCTTCCACCACACAGGGTAACGGGACATTACAAAAGAGACTAATTTTTTGCCGCATGTCATCGTTTATTGGTATTTCTGAGCGACAAACTATTATGTCCGGCTGGATACCTATTTCCCTTAATTTGGCCACGCTCTGTTGGGTTGGCTTTGTTTTGAGTTCCCCTGCAGCACGGAGATATGGTATTAATGTCACATGGATGAAGAGCACATTTTCATGGCCGAGTTCCAGAGCCAATTGCCGAAGAGCTTCCAGGAATGGAAGACCTTCTATATCACCAGTGGTGCCACCGATTTCAGTTATCACCACATCGGCATCTTCACCAGCGCTGTAAATCCTTTCCTTTATTTCATTGGTGACGTG
>JAIRTH010000029.1 GCA_031255005.1 Puniceicoccales bacterium
CATGAAGCGCGGAGAGAGGGGGATTCGAACCCTCGGTACCATCGCTGGTACACCCGATTTCGAGTCGGGCACATTCGGCCACTCTGTCATCTCTCCCCGGCAATTATGTAAAATAAAACACTGACTTTACGCAAGTTAAGAATTACTACCTTCCATTTTAAAAATTTTTGTACACCATGGCCAGGCGGTGCTGAAATCTGATCGGAGTGGATTTACGATTATGGAAATTATCATGGCTAGTACCATTCTCGTGATACTGGTAGGTCTGCTCGGAAATGGCCTGGATACGGCCATAAATGCTTGGCGCCTAAAGTCTTACAGCGATAAAGCCCATTGTGACATACTGCTCTGTCTTGACCAAATCGAACAGGCCCTTAGCGGATCAACCATAGCTACCTCGGCCTGCGATGCTTCTCATATGATGGCAATCTACGACAGCCGTGGCACAAGTTTATCATTTTGTCGACCAAGCATTTATGATTCATCAAAAATGTCGTTAACCGAATTCAAACTGGCCCAGTTGCCATTGGATTATTACTATCTTATGAACAAAACCACACCACTAACCTCCGTGAAAGGTATCTTCATGCTTCGCAGCGAATTAGATAACCATATTTCCGGAGTTGACCATGTTTTGCCCAGCTCCAAAGCTAACACTGATCGACAAAACAATGAAAAAGAAGATATCTATAATCTGATACTTCCAAATGTAACTAAATTTCACGTAAGTATTCTCTACTCAACACGTTACGACTCAACAAATCCAAAAATTGATTACATAGGCACTACCCTGGCACCGAAACATTTTACCATCGATCAGATGGCGATTTTCGATTCCCACGGAACAGAAATTAATGATATACCTAAAAATCATGAGCAAAAATTCATTGACCTGATGATCGAAGTCATTCCAAACTTATTTGTAAATAAATATGAAAAGGCATCCGAAGCAATGCGTAAAAAACTCATTCAGCAACATGGAGTTAGGATGAACAGGATCATCAAACTTCACCGTCCTTTCACAGCCTCAAAAAATTAACACCATGGTTTCGCAGAGATTCAATCACACGACCAACCTGCTCCAACGAAAAAAAATTTATTATGTCATTGGCCGTTACTTCGCCAATCCTGGGCACTGCCAGCAATTCGCCAAAAGGTGCCCTCATCAGCGCATCCATAGAATTGAACCTAAGAGCCAGATCCTTAGCTGTTTGCAGACCAACCGACGGGATACCAAGTCCATAGATTAGTCGATAAAGATCCCGATGTTTGCTGGCTTCTATGGCGGCTAAGAGATTTTCCGAAGATTTTAGCCCAAAATTATCAACGGAAATGATGTGCTGTATTTTCAATTCATATATGTGGCCAACATTTTCTATCAGCTTGGCAGACATAAACTTAGTCACAATAGCTGACCCAAGTTGATGAATATCCATGGCACTTCTGGACACGAAATGCAAAATTTTTTCACGGACCTGATCAGTACAATTAAAATTTTTACATTTCCAAAAAACATCGCCATCGGATTTTTCCAGCGTCGATCCGCAGCTTGGACAATTTTTGGGAAAAACAAAAGGCAATGATGCCGCATCGCGCTTGGCCAGGTTGACCTCTAAAATTGCCGGAATTATTTCGCCGGCCTTCTCCACCACCACCGTATCTCCCAGGCGAATATCCTTGCGCCTTATCTCATCCTCATTATGGAGTGTTGCTCGCGAAACCATTGTGCCAGAGAGAAATACAGGACTAAGATCCGCCACCGGCGTGATAATCCCGCTTCTGCCAACTTGCAGCGATATGGACTTGACCACTGACTCCACCTGATGGGGAGAAAATTTATAGGCAAAGGCCCATCTCGGAGACTTGGCAGTCCATCCCAATTGGTTATGATATTTTAAGTCATTGATCTTCAATACTGCACCATCGGTTTGATAACCAAAAGTAGCTTTTATCGAGCCTAATTTTTCTATCTTTTCATAAACCTCATCCAAACCTGTGGCTAGAAAATATGCGTCATGGACCGGAAAACCTCTCTGCTCCAAATCCTCCAAAACATTCACTTGTGTGCCGTAACTCATTCCATCACAATGCCCTACGCCATACAAAATTATGCTTAGCTTTCGTTCCGCCACAACACTGGCATCAAGCAATTTTACTGTACCCGATGCAAGATTTCTTGGGTTGGCAAAAGGCTCTTCTCCATTTTTTATTCTATGCTCGTTGGTTTTTTCAAAAATATCGTTGCGGATAAAAACCTCGCCACGAAATTCTACAAAACCATTGGAATGGTCTATTTTTTTAGGAAAATTATCGATAGTCATGATATTTTCCGTAACATCATCGCCTCGGATCCCATCGCCTCGGGTAAGGGCATAGAGCAGATTTCCATCCCGATAAATCAAGTTTATTGCAACGCCATCTATCTTTGGCTCAACGACATAGGTAACATCGTCATAACAAATTTTACGCCTAATCTTCTCATCAAAATGCTTCACATCGGTAAGATTATAGGTATTATCCAAACTAAACATTTTTGACAGATGACTCCTCGCTATAAAACCTGGACTGCTATCATCACCAATTTTTTGCGAATATTTTTCTGTTTTTTCCATTGAGCCCAGTAATTTTTCCAAACTCTCCAGCTCGACTTTCATGCAATCATACTCGAAATCCGATATTTCTGGCCGCGAATCCCTATAATACAATAGATCATGTCTGGCAATTTCATCACTGAGTTTTTTGAGCCGATTCAGAATTGCAACACGTTTTCGCTGTTCAACTTGGCTAAATTGGTCCGACATTTTTCACTCCAAAATGGCGCCCTCGTCGGGACTCGAACCCGAATCTTCGGCTCCGGAGGCCAGTGTTCTATCCATTTAACTACGAGGGCATTGCAGACTTTTAGGAAGATATAATTCCAGTCAATATCATAACTCCCTGGACTCCAACAAATCCAGGTAATCCTGCAAGATTATTGCCGCCGCAGCCGAATCAATCGCCCCGGAATGCCTATTTTCAAGCCTGGACTTCACTGACCTCCCCCTGGCCATATGACCTAAATCCTCCAGGGCCTGAACAGAAGTAAGTCTCTCATCCATATACTCTACCGGAACATCAATCATTTTTTTTAATTTGGCCACAAAGCCATTAACCTCCATCGCCTTGAAGCCAATGGAATCGTCCATATTGATCGGATAGCCGACAATTACTCGATCAATTTTGCGCTCGGTAATAAGACTCGTCAAAATAGAAAGCGCATCCATCGGGTCTGTGTACAGTATAGGCTTGAACGGCACAGCGATACGTAATTCATCATCACCAAAACTCAAACCAATTCTCTTTTCTCCGTAATCTATTCCAATAAAATTCACAGGCAATCCATGCTGAACAATGGTTATCCTCTATCCAATGCCGCTATACCAGGTAAGTCTTTGCCTTCCAAGAACTCCAGACTCGCACCGCCACCGGTACTTATGAATGTAACATCATTGGCAAAACCACTTTTTTTAACGGCTTTAACCGAATCTCCTCCACCTATTATTGACGTTAAGTTGCTACGAGCAATTGCCTTAGCAATTTCGATCGTACCATTTGAACAGGCCTCTATTTCAAAAATTCCCAACGGGCCATTCATGAGCACAGTTTGAGATTCGGCCACAATATTTTTATAAAGATCAATGGTCTTCGGACCAATATCAACACCCGTCAAACCATCCGGAATATCTTCGCCAACAACCTTCAACTCGCCAACGGTACGACCATCGAAATCAACCTGATCAGTGACCACAGAGTCCAACGGAAGCAACAACTTAACGCCCTTTTCCTGGGCCTTTTTGATTGCGGCCAAAGCCACATCCATTTTGTCACGCTCAACCAAACTTGCCCCGACAGTGTGACCATTGGCCAGCAGGAAAGTGTAGGCCATCGCTCCACCAATGATCATAGCATTGGCCTTGTCCAGCAACGCATCTATCACGGAAATCTTATCACTGACCTTGGCTCCACCTAAAATTACTGTAAAAGGTCGTTCGGGGTTAGAAGTCTTCTCGCCCAAAAACTTAAGTTCTTTTTCCACTAAAAATCCGGCCACACAGGGAGATAAAAATTTTGTGACTCCGGTCGTAGATGCATGGGCACGATGGGCTGTACCAAAGGCATCGTTGACAAAAGCTTCGGCTAAATTGGCCAATTTTTTAGAAAAATCTTCGTCATTTTTGGTTTCCTCGGCATAAAATCTCACATTTTCAAGGAGTACCACATCACCATCCTGCAAATTCATAACGGCTTTCTGAACATTTTCGCCAATACAATCATTCAAAAACAGTATCGGGTTTCCCAACTTTTTCGACAAAGCTTCCGCCACCGGAGCCAGGGAAAATTTTTTATTCTTTTCACCATTCGGCCGGCCAAAATGGCTAATAAGTATTACTTTTGCACCCACCTCGATCAAATATTTTATGGTCGGCAAAGCAGCAACAATCCTTGTGTCATCAGAAATCTCGCCACTTTTATCCATGGGAACATTAAAATCCACCCTTACCAACACGCGCTTGCTGGACAAATTAACATCTTTTACTGTAAGAATCCGCATGATTTTAAATATATGTATGTTCTCTATGTTCGCAAGCAAAAGTCACTTACAGATCCATCAGTTTATTGGCAACATCCACAATATGCTCCACAGTGAAACCAAAATGCTTCGTAAGTTCTTCTGTATCAGCACTAAAACCGTAGTCATCCACAGAAACGATTTTTCCACGTCGACCTATATACTTATACCAACTTAGAGATATGCCGGCCTCTATGGCGATCATATATTCACAATTCGGCAACACAAGTTCTTTATATTCATCGCTTTGCTGATCAAATATTTCGCAACACGGCATGGATACCACTCGCACAAAATCGCCTATTTTGGCCGCTGCATCCAGTGCCAATTTGAGCTCACTACCAGTGGCGATTAAAATCAATTTGAGTGCAGAAATTTCCTTTTTGGCCACATAGCCGCCATTGGCGACCCCCCATCTTCGCTGGGAAGAAGTCAATGACCTGAGTGCGCTAACAGCTTGCCGTGTAAGTATTAAAGCCACAGGACCTGATTTTTTTCGATTTTTTTCCATCGCCACAGCCCATGCTCCAACGGTTTCTTCCCCATCTGCCGGCCTGATCACATTCAAATTTTTTACGCACCTCAGCGCTGTGATCGACTCCACCGGCTGGTGGGTCGGACCATCTTCGCCGACACAGATCGAATCGTGGGTAAAAATATATAGAATCGGCAGGTTGGCCATCGCAGCTAGCCGAATCGCCGGGCGCATATAATCAGAAAAAACTAAAAAAGTTGAACCACTGGGCCTGAAAATTTCATCATAGGCAACGCCATTCATCACAGCCGCCATGGCATGCTCTCGGATACCAAAGCAAATGTTTCTGCCAGAATAACTTAGGCTCGAAAATAATTCCGATGCAACTATTTTATTCTTGCAGGATGAAAATAAATCAGCACTGCCGGTGATAAAAGCCCGATCCAAATGTGCAACCTCTTGGATCACAACGCTACTTGCATCTCTCGTAGCAATCTTATCCTCGGTAAATTCTGGCACCGCAGAAAATAGTTCCACCGAAGAAATACATTTTCCAGAAATAATACCATTCAACTCATCAGCCAAAGTTGGACTTTCCATCTGCCAACGGCTGTATTTTTGGAGCCATAAATCATAACCACTTGATAGACTGGCTATACGGTTTCTGAAAAAAGTTCGCACCTCATCTGATATCCAAAATTCAAAATCGTCGAGACCCAGTTCTTTTTTTGCAGTCTTAATATATTTGGCACCCAGTTCTCCATGGGCCCTGCTATTGCCTTCTATCTCTTTAACTCCTTTGCCAATAACGGTTTTGGCAATTATCATCTGAGGCCGATTGGAAACCCTTGCCATCTCGTAGGCTTCGACAATTTGATCGATGGCATTACCGTCGATTTCCTGAACAGCAAACCCTTGGGCCTCAAATCTTAACCTCACATCATCGGATTGAGAAACATTCAATGGACCATCTATGGTGGTGCCATTGCTGTCATATATCAATATCAAATTGTCCAGATGCCAATGTCCAGCCAACGAACAGGCCTCCTGGGCGACTCCCTCCTGGAGGCAGCCGTCACCACACAGACACACAACCTTGTTATCGAAGATCTTATTGCTGAACCGATTAGCTAACATTTTAGATGATATCGCAAATCCAACCGCATTGGCAATACCCTGACCCAATGGGCCAGTGGTACACTCAACTCCCGGCGTAAATCCAAATTCAGGATGTCCAGGCGTTAAACTGCCGGCCTGCCGAAATTTTTTTATATCATCTAAGCTCAGGCCAAAGCCAGACAGATGCAGCCAAAAGTAAAGAAATAGACTCCCATGGCCGGCGGACAAGATGAACCTGTCACGATTGAGCCATCTTTGCGCTAAGGGATTGAATCGAAGCAACTTCCCGAACAAAGCCGCCCCGATTTCGGCCGCCCCCAACGGCATGCCCAAATGGCCAGATCCAGCCACAGCAACTGCATCCAATGCCACGCCTCGGGCCTGGTTAGCTGCCATCTGCAATATGTTTATCTCCTCTTCCGAAATATATCCATGTGCCATGATTTACGTTAATGTTTCGTAACTAAATGCACAAGAAGTACTTTCGCAATTCAATATCTTATCACAAATTCACCCACATGGCTTTCAATCTCTCGGCGCAGTAACTCGAAATCCTCTCGAGAAAAGTTGCTTTCACCAAAATTACCCATGGATAAAGTTTTCTTTGGGATAAATTCTTGTACTACAAATCGTTTAGCTCCATCTAGTTGTATCGCAATCCCCAGAGCATCGGAAAGCACATGAATGCCCGGCACCATGGTGGTCCTAAACTCATAGCTAATCCCACTGTGAATTACAATGGACACACTCTCCTCTATGCCTTCCATGGATAAAATCTTCAATCCACAGGCACGGCTATACTTGCTATAGACATGCTTCATATCCACGGCAATATAAGACAATAAGTTTTTATCCAATAAAGACTTAATGACCCCTGGCTCGGTGCCATTTGTATCTAACTTTATGGCAAAACCCATGGCTTTTACTTCCATAAGAAAATCAACCAAATCGGCCTGCAATGTGGGCTCACCTCCGGATAAAACGACGCCGTCAATTTTCCCAACTCTCCTTCGCAGAAAATCCAAAACGCGGCTTTGGGCCAAACCGCTGCCATTGCCTTTCCATTCAACAAGGTCTGGATTGTGGCAAAAAGGGCACCTCAAATTGCATCCACCAGTGAATACAACCGCTGCTAATTTTTTTGGAAAATCTATCGTCGAAAATTTTTGCAGGCCGCCTATAATCATGCCAATGCAGAACTATTCGCTGAACTCAAACTCAACAATCTTACTAAGCCTACGCTCATGGCGACCACCAGAAAACTCCGTATCAAAAAATATGTCCGTCAATTTGCACAGTTGCTCCGGAGTCACATAGGAAGCACCGACGCACATCACATTGGCGTCATTGTGCTCCCGCGACAATTTTGCATCTTCAAGCGTATGAACCAGCGCCGCACGTATGCCTTGGAACTTATTGGCAGCAATAGACATGCCAATGCCAGTGGAGCATATGAGCACTCCAAAATTTGCCTGCATGGTTCGAATATCCTTGGCAACTTTCTTCGCCACATCGGGATAATCCACCGGCTTATCGCTAACAGCGCCCCGATGAAGTACCTCAAAACCACGTGCCTCAAAATGCTCTGTAAGGACATCTTTTAATTGAACTGCGTGATGGTCTAATCCTAAACTAATAATCATTTAATTCCTCTCTCAAAAATTTAACTATGGATGGAATGGCCTCGGAGATAGAATTTCTTACATCAATGTAAGTCTCTAAGCCACAACCAAATGGATCAACCACATCCCTATCCGAATTGCTTAAAAACCCTCGCCATAAATAACAATGGCTTGGCACATCTGTAAACAATTTCCT
>JAIRTH010000030.1 GCA_031255005.1 Puniceicoccales bacterium
TTTTTTATTTTTTATCATTGCCTCTTTCTTTTTCTTTTCCATTTCCTTATCATTATCTTTAACATTCTCTGGGTTAAAGTCATTGCTTATGGCTAAGGACATTGAAGCAATTACACCGATAATAATGGACACGCTTTTAATATCAGGATCAGCTTTATTCAGTTCATCTATTATCAATTTTAACAATTTGTCTTTCTCCAAATCATCTTTGGTTATGTCACCAGATTTTAGTTGATCAAGAAATCCATCTTTAAATAATATAGCTTTGTCTGATTCTGTACGGTATATTTTTTCTAGATGATTTTTAAATAGCTTACTAATGTCATTGTTATTTACAATACCAGCAAAATACGATATATCCTCTTCATACTTACTAATATCACCGAATAATATGGATTTTAACTGCTCCATAGATAGATTAAAGTACCCGGCTATTTTCACATTCTTACCAT
The DNA here is from genome assembly GCA_031255005.1 of Puniceicoccales bacterium. NCBI lineage: Bacteria > Pseudomonadati > Verrucomicrobiota > Opitutia > Puniceicoccales > Puniceicoccales bacterium. The sequence continues at coordinate 453 of JAIRTH010000030.1, forward strand.
AGCAGTTAAGTATTTCCTTTACGGCTTCAATATCCGTTTCACCTTTCGCCTTGACATCCATCAGATCTTTTATTTTACTATTAAGCTTCCAACCCATCTTAACATTTAAATCAGATGCTAATAAATCTATGTTAGTAAAGTCATCGTTCCCTTCAACTAATTCTTCGACATCTTTTAATGTCTTAACATTTCCTATGTCACTTTTGACTTTATTTAAAGGGTTTATAAATTTCTCGTTAAAACTGGATTTTATATTTTCTAACTCAGCCTTTTGGTTACTGTCCTTTTCATCATATCTAGCATTAAAATCATACCCCATCTTAAACTTACTATTCACCGAGGCGATAGCCTTTTTAAGTTTTTGATTTTTTTCATTATTATTGTATATAATAAAGTCCGCTTCAGCCAAAATTGGACACAAGATATCATAGAGATCCTTAGTATTTTCTTTGTATTTTTTATCTTCTTCATCTTTTTTCTTCCTTAGTTCATCTATTTTACTATCTAAACTATTTCTTTTCTTCTCAATATCTTCGTACTTATTCAAAAGATTTTGCCATTCCTGTGCATCGAGACGTTTATTATCATCATTTCTTATGTTCCAAAGCTTGGTATAAAATTCTTCTATGGCACTTTTTATCTCTTTGGCATCTTCGAAATCTTTTTTGGTTGCAATACCATCATATTTATTTTCATACGATTTAATCCATGCCTCAAATTTGCTCGACTTATATGTTTCACAGATTAGAGCAATGCCTGTAGCAACCTTTTCTTCGAGCTTTTGCGGTTCTTGATTCACTTCCGAAGATTCTTCATTTTCTTCTGCTTTTTTTGAGGTGGAAAAGTTCGATAAATATTTGATAACCTCCTTCGGATTCGTATTTTTATTTTTTAAAATAGCTTCCTCTTGTTGCTTGACCGGGTCAACAGGCTCGGCATTTTCCGCAGTCACTTCAGTATCATTCTTCGACGGAGGCGTACCAGGAGGAGGAGACGGCGGCGGAGGCGTACCAGGAGGAGGAGACGGCGGCGGAGGCGTACCAGGAGGAGGAGGCGGCGGCGGAGGCGTACCAGGAGGAGGCGGCGGCGGAGGTGGTGGTGGTGGCGGTGGTGCACCAGCCGCATCAGACGTCGCTTTCTGATTAATCCCAGACTGATCACCAATCAGCTTCAATTTCTTCAATCCGGGATTGGCGTCATTCCAAGCTTCAGCTTTAGTATTATAGTCCTTAATCTCCTTTTCCGACGGCGGCGCTGGCGGTACTGGCAGCTGTGCTGGCGCTGGCGATGCTGGCGGAGGCGGTACTGGCACTGGCGATGCTGGCGGCTGTGCTGGAGATGAGGCACCAAGCTTAACAGGCCCAGGAGGAGGAGGCGGCGGCGGAGGTGGTGGTGGTGGCGGTGGTGCAACAGCCCCAGGAGGAGGAGGCGGCGGCGGAGGTGGTGGTGGTGGCGGTGGTGCAACAGCCCCAGGAGGAGGAGGCGATGCATCAGACACGATCTCAGATGAGGCCTCCTCCAGTGACGATTCCATAATCTCTATCGGATCATCTTCATGCATCTCATTCCATTGCTTAACAACCTCATTATAAGCATCAATCACTTCCTTGTCAGCACCAGCAGGAGGCTTCGGCGGCTTTTTACCAGCAAGCTCTTCCGACTGCAGCATTAATTCCTGGGTTAATTCCTGTTTTATTTCATTGATAACATTTTCGTTTACTAGCGACATGCTGATTTCTTTAATAAGCTGCGATTTGCGTCCGCTGGAAGAGAATGAACTCCCGCTGGAAGAGGATGAACTTCCGCTGGAAGAGGATGAACTTCCACCGGAAGAGAATGAGCTTAAGCTACTGCTAGAAGAGATCGCGCCACCTCCTTTTTTCTTCCCTTCTTTAGCTTTTGGCTTTCCTTTTTTCGCCTTAGATTTTTTAGTAGCCTTTGGCTTTTTTGACTTTGCTACTGCTTTAGCCTTATTTTTTGATTTACCAGCTGACATACAATCCATAGGATTAACACAATAGATAAGCCAGCAAATACCCAAAATTAACTTTGTTTTCCAATCCATATCCGAAGGTATTAAAACAAAATTTTATAAAATTGCAAACATGATTATATGGCCACGGGCAACCTAATTCAATAATTTGCAAAACATCTAGATAAAAAAAATCCGAGACCCATTGAGCCCCGGATTTATTTTACTAAAAATATAATTTAACTGCTTAATATTAAATTTATTTTTTGCTCTTTTGCCCATTCGATGATACAGGCACAATAATATCATTAAGGCAGGTATTAACATCGCAACCTTCATAGCTTTTTTCTTTAAAGATTTTATAGAAATAATCAGGGCCAGCTCTATCGTTAACATTTTTATCGTAGAAATAAAGAATAAAAGCCTCCATTGCACACGATATAACTTGATCAGTAAGTGATTTATAAATTTTTTGATTTTCGTCGAGAGAGGTAGATAAGAAATCTACAAACGGACGATAACCAGGACTATTTGTATATTCCTTTTTAATAATTTCGAAAGCTTTTTTCAGTAATTTGCGAAAATTTACTTTATTTTCCACATGATCATTAGACTTATTATCCTTACCAAAGAAAAGTTTTACACCATTCATCGCAAGCTTAAGCATTTCTAGGTCTTTAATTTTATCTCCATAATTATTCATAACATACATAGATAATATATTAATGATGATGTCCTTATTGTTGTCATCTGCACCACGAAATACAGTTATCATTTTATTAATAAGCTTACATACATTTTTGACATTTTCGTCGCTATAATTATCTTCGCTCATTTCACCTTTTATTAATTTCAATAAATCGGTTTCATATATTTTCTTTTTTGCGTCACCTGACAAATCGGCTATATTAAGAAATTTCAATATTTTTTCACAATAGCGATCTCGAATATGTTCATTAAATAATTTGGAAAATTTGGTAGAGAATTTTAATATTTCAGAAACATTACTATTCTCTGCAAACATTATATCGATTATGCTATTTCCAAAGCTTCTTTCTAAGGAGTCAATAAAATAATTGTCCCCGCCCATTAATTTATAAACCGAAATCATTTTTTCCATTTTCTCTTCATTATTAATATTTTTATTATTTTTTGTTCGATTTAATGCCTTACTCAATATTTGTACAATATTAATATCAATGCGAATTTCCTTAAATGCTTTTAATATATCCTCATGCCATTCTTTATATCCAGATTCGTTTTTGCTCATCAAATTTTCAATAACATCTAGTCCTTCAGCTGAATTCAGTGCTTCTTTAAATTTCAATATAGGCCCTACTACTTTTTCTAATAGCATAGCGTATTGATCAATATATTCCGACGAACCATATTCATAAGATATGCTAAACTTATTATCACTATTATCATCCAAAAGTTTATTAACTATATTTTGAAGAACCTTTTTATTTGATTTAATCACTGGTTCAAGTTTTTCCATTCGTGCATCTGGGTTATCATTTTGTTCTTTATTATCTTTTTTGTCATCTTTTTTCGCGCCGGCACCATCATTTACTAAGTTTTGGTCAAGGAAAACCTCGTATAATATGGATAACAGGTTTCTTGGCTTAGTCTTTTTTTCATTGGTTTTTTGAGTGGTATTCTGAGCAGTATTCTGAGTGGTATTATTTACAAGCTTATGCTTTTTAATTTCGGCAAAGACCGGTGAAAAATCATTTATAAATGGCTTCCATGTGTTTATGGAGGTTTCATCTTCAAAGAAAAGTATATAATTAAAAGAATCTACTAATTTTTTACATTTATCGATTAAATCAATGACTTCAGTATTTTCACTTTTCTCTGCTTTGCAGTACCACTCTTTGATGATACCAATATGAGAAAAAAATGTTATATTCAATTTTATAATATCATCAGAATCAAGCATTTGCTTAGATTTTTCCATCTGCGTCAAAACACTCAATATCTTGTCAGGTGGAGGATTTCCAGCCAAATCCTTAAGAGGAATTACTTTAACAGGTGTTTGCACTTTGGCACCAGGAGATGGCGGCGAACCAGGAAACGGAGGAGGCGGCGGAGGCGGCAGCGGCGCATCAGGCGTACCAGGAGGAGGCGGCGGCGGTGGCGGAGGCGGCGGCGGAGGTGCAACAGGTGCAACAGGTGCAACAGGTGCAACAGGTGCAACAGGCTCAGATGGCTGAATCTTCACAATTATCTTCAACATCTTCAATCCGTGATCGACTTTATTCCAAGTTTCAACTTTAGCATTATAGTCATTAACATCCATTTCCGACAATTCTGACGATGATGTCGATGTCATAGTCTTTATCTTATTATTTTTATACTTCTTATTCCATTGCCCAATAACCGCATTATAAGCATCAATCACTTCCTTGTCAGCACCAGCAGGAGGAAGTGGAGGAGTAGGCGGCAGATTCACTGACTTTTTCGGCTGCGCTTGCGTCTTCGGCTGCACTGGCGTCTCCGACTGCACTGGCGTCTCCGACTGCACTGGCGTCTTCGACTGCACTGGCTGGTTAAAGGAAGTGGCGTTCACGAATCCAGCACCGCCATTGCCATCCTTTTGATTTTTTTCACCCTTTTTCTTTCTACCTCCCTTTTTCTGGTTTTTACCTCCCTCTTGCTCTTTTTCATCCTTTTTCTGGTTTTTATCCTTTTTCTGGTTTTTACCCTTTTTCTGGTTTTTACCTTTTGCTGATGCCAAATTGACTCCTATAAAATCCGAAGAGTTCATACAAGCAATAATGCATCCCATTACCCAAATTAGCTTTGTTTTCCAGTCCATAACGTTTTTATTAAAACAAATTTTTACAAAATTGCAAACATGATTATACTAATGGATGCAATTTGCTAGGATAAAATGATTGCAACATTTAATCATTGGAAATCTTAAAATATCGATAGGTTAGATATTGATAAATTTGAATGTTGTTTTCATGCGATCTTGTGATATGCATGAGAAATAGTAAAAATGTATTTTAAAGACTTAAACAGTTCTAAAACCATAGGAGCTAATTCGCTTCTTGTATCCATTGGTTCATTTAATATGGTCATCGATGCCGGCATGGATCCAAAACTTGCTGGCCTTAAAGCACTTCCAAATTTCGATCAGATAGAAAAATTTTCTTTGGACCTGGTTATGGTAACCCATTGTCATCTGGATCATATAGGAAGTTTACCAATTTTACTGCGGGATCAACCCCAGGCCAGAGTATTGCTATCACCTTCATCTCGGCTGATTCTCCCCATAATGCTGGATAATACTATCACTGTTATGAAACATCAACGCGATGAACGAGGTATCAAAGAATATCCTCTCTATGGAAAAACGGAAGTATCTGCACTCGAAGAGTTTTTTATAGAAATGCCCAATGGTCGAACAAAGATTTTTAAAAAATTAAACGATGAAATACGAATTACCTTTGTCCATGATGGCCATATATGCGGTGCTAGCGGTGTGCTGATCGAACATAAGCATAGAAAAATATTTTTCTCCGGCGATGTGCTGTTCCGCGATCAAATGACGCTGCCCGGAGCTCTATGGCCGGATGAAAAACTAGATGTACTTGTAATGGAAACTACCCGAGGTAACGTGGAACGACCAAATAAACACTCCATTCAGCAGGAAATAAATAGTCTAATTTCAAGAGTCAATATTACCATAGAAAATGGAGGCTCGGTACTAATCCCTTCCTTTGCTCTGGGAAGAATGCAAGAAATTCTCAGCATACTAAATGATGCCAAAAAGAAAAAACAGCTACTGAAAAATGTACGAATAGTTTGCTCAGGCCTAGGATTGACGCTGATCGATGCCTTTGATAAAATTTCAAAAAAACACGGATTGATAAATTTCAAAAAAAGTGTCCTTAGGGATCTTAACGTGAAGCCGCTGATAAAAATAGAACATCTTAGTCCAAACCAAAAACCAGCAGAACCAACGATCTTCGTGGTCAGCAGCGGCATGATGACGGAAAATACTCCATCCTACAACATTGCCGCTTGTCTGCTAAATGATAGCAATAATTCCATATGCTTCGTGGGATATTGTGACAAAGATACACCGGGAGGCAAGCTTCTCACCACGGCCAAAGGTCACTCTTTTTTCTTTGATACATTGAACAAATCCATAGGAATAAATGCCCATGTGGAATATTTTGATCTAAGTGGTCATGCCGAAAGAGACGAATTACTTCAGCATGCCATCGATTTCAATCCCAGAGCCATAGTACTCACCCATGGCGAAGATGCCTCCAGAGAATGGTTTTTTGATGAATTACTCGATCGATCTCCAAACATAAAAATAGTGAATCCCGATGTGGGTGTGGAATATAACATATGAGATGCCATCATTGACCAAGAGAAGCCAACATCTCGAAAAATTTATATTTTTCAGTAATCCTATGTTCCGATAGCTTTATCAATGCATCGGATCTTTCTTTGTTACTACGACTTAGCAGATTAAACCTGGTTTCTGACTGCATATATTCAGCCAAAGAAATTTTTGGAAATTTAGAATCCAGGCCAAAGGCAGGCTGGCCTTCATCGACCCTTCTAGGATCAAATCTATAGAGTGGCCAATGACCAGAATCGACAGCCTTCCTTTGCTGCTCCAATGCCTTTGTCATATCAAGTCCATGGGCAATGCAATGGCAATAGGCTATCACCAGCGATGGCCCATGGTAGGATTCAGCTTCAACGAAGGCTTTAACCGTATGGCCATCATTGGCTCCAAAGGCTACCTGAGCCACATATATATTTCCGTAGCTCATGGATAGCATTCCTAAATCCTTTTTGGCGGAAGCTTTGCCATTGGCTGCAAATTTTGCCACGGCTCCCGTCGGCGTGGCTTTGGATTGTTGACCACCGGTATTCGAATATACTTCGGTATCCAGTACCAAAACATTGACATTTTTTCCACTGGCCAACACATGGTCAAGTCCACCATAGCCTATGTCATAGGCCCAACCATCGCCACCGACAATCCAAACGGATTTATTTATCAAATTATCGGCCAAATCAAACAGCAGCTTTGATTCCAAATCATTTTCAGAAATTAACCTGCGCTTCAGCTCCTGTACTCTGGATCGCTGAGCTTCCAGCTCCGAATGCTTTGATTGAGGAGAATTGATCAATGCACTCACAAAATCATCACCTAGCTCCTTGGATTTTTTCGTCAATAAATCCTTGGCCATGGCTTGCTTTTTATCCATGGCTACCCGAATACCGAAACCAAATTCAGCATTATCTTCAAATAAAGAATTCGCCCAGGCTGGTCCATGGCCATGCTCATTCACTGCATAGGGAGTGGTAGGTAAATTTCCGCCATAGATGGATGAGCAACCGGTGGCATTGGCTATGACTGCTCGATCTCCGAACAGCTGAGTCAACAGCTTTATATAGGGCGTTTCTCCACAGCCAGCACAGGCTCCGGAGAACTCGAACAATGGCCGTCGAAATTGGGTAGATTTGACATCATAGGTTAGCATATCGCTATCATCGTAAGAAAATTTTTCAAAAAATTCATAGTTTGCCTGCTCCACCGTCCATAGATTTTCCACGGGCCGCATGACCAAAGCTTTAGCTTCGGTGGCCTTAGCTTTGGCTGGGCATACCTCGGCACATAGTCCGCAACCGGTACAATCTGCCGGCGAAATCTGAACGGTGAATCTATGATTCATCACATCTCTGGATCGAAAATCCGCAGATCGAAATCCAATGGGTTTATCATCAAGAAGAGTTTTTGCATAGTGTTTGGACCTAATGGCTGCATGCGGGCAAACAAAGGAACATTTGTTACACTGAATACAAATATCCGGATTCCATTCAGGAATTTCCTGGGCAATGCTACGCTTTTCCCATTTGGCCGTACCGGCTGGCCAGGTACCATCCACAGGAAATGCGCTGACAGGCAAATCATCTCCTTGCATAGCTATCATCTTTGCTATTACGTCGTTAACAAAGGCCGGAGCGTTTCTATTCATGGTATTGGTCATTGGTTTGCCATTGAATATGTCGCATACTTTGATCTCAAAGAGGTGATCCAATGTGGCATCGACTGCATCGAAGTTTTTTTGAATAACCTGATCTCCTTTTTTTGCATAGGTTTTTTTTATGGATTGCTTTATCTTATCCACGGCTTCATTCCTTGGCAGGATTCCAGAAATGGCAAAAAAGCAGGTCTGCATTATGGTGTTTATCCTTCCTCCCATGCCAGATCTACGGGCCACATCATAGGCATCTATGGCATAAAGTTTTATTTTTTTATTAAAAATGTATTCCTGAGCTTCTCTGGGCAATGAAGTCCAAACATGCTCGCTGCTAAATGGACTATTTAGCAATAGTATGCCACCGTAGCGCAAATATTTTAGTATATTGTACTTCTCAATGAAGGAAAATTGATGGCAGGCCACAAAATCGGCACTGGTTATCAGATAGGGAGCCTCCACCAGCCGATGGCCAAAACGCAGATGAGATACGGTCATGGCTCCGGATTTTTTTGAATCATAGACAAAATATGCCTGGACAAAACGATCGGTTTCGGTGCCTATGATTTTGATGGTGTTTTTATTGGCACCCACTGTACCATCCGAACCTAGGCCAAAAAATACCGCTTCAAATGTCCCTTCGCTTGGCAATTGGAAAGCCTTGTCATAGGCTAAAGATTTTTTCGTCACATCGTCATCTAAACCAATCGAAAAATGATTTCGTGGCGATGGTCGATCCAATTCATCGAAAATAGCCCGTACCATGGCCGGCGAAAATTCTTTTGAACCCAATCCATAGCGACCACCAATCACCTTGGGATTGAATGATTCAGGAAGCATGCCGTCATTTTTTGCTTCGGCCATTGCCGAAAGTACATCTAAATATAATGGCTCGCCGATGGCTCCGGGCTCTTTGGTTCTATCCAATACTGCCATCGCCTTGACACTCAGCGGCAAATTTTTTACAAAGGACTTAATGGCAAATGGCCTGAACAGCCTAATTTTTAACAGTCCCACATGGCCGCCGTTGCCGTTGAGAAAATCTACCACATTCCTAACCACTTCCGTAGAAGAACCGATACAAATTATTAATCTATCAGGATTACCATCTCCATAGTATTGAAAGAGTTCATATTTCCTGCCAGTCAATGCATGGAACTTATTCATATACTTTTCGACTATGCCTGGCGCCGCATCGTAGAACCTATTGGCAGCCTCTCTGCCTTGAAAAAACACATCTGGATTCTGGGCCGTACCTCTTAGAAATGGATTCTCCGGTGCCAATGACCTTATGCGATGACCTGTCAGGAGATCTGTATTTACCATTTTTTTCAAATCATCATCGGTCAATGGCTTATACATATTGATCTCATGGGATGTTCTGAAGCCATCGAAAAAATGCAAAAATGGGACCCTAGACTCCAATGTGGAAGCCTGGGCTATGCATGCCAAATCCTGGGCTTCTTGGACCGACCCAGAGGCCAGCAATGCAAATCCAGTTTGACGACAGGCCATCACATCGGAATGATCACAAAAAATTGATAGAGCATGGGTAGCTAGACTTCTGGCCGTTACATGCATACAAAATGGAATAAGTTCTCCGGCAATTTTATACATATTTGGTATCATCAAAAGTAAACCCTGGGAAGCAGTGAATGTGGTCGATAAAACGCCACATTGCAATGCGCCATGGAGAGAACCAGCCACACCAGCCTCGGATTCAAGTTGCACTAGCTCAGGCACCTGGCCAAAAATATTTTCCCTACCGGCCATGGACCATTCATCGGAAAATTCTGCCATGGGCGACGATGGAGTTATGGGATAGATGGCTATCAATTCATTTAATCTATAGGCCACGCTGGCCACTGCTTCGTTTGCATCCGAAATGACAAAATTCTTATCAATCATAATACTTACATACCTTTTATTATTTAAATATTTCCAACGTCAATCGTCTTTACACTAGGACTTGCAATATCTAAGTTAATATGATATTATCTATATGTCATGTTTATTGGTGAAAAATGCTTGCATTTGAAAATAAACATAATTTAGGATAGTAAACACAATAACAATCTACATCAGTTATAAATATGGTACAGGAACAAACCAAAGAATTCAGTAAATTAAGACGGATATTTTTTCCATTGCATACCTATGAATTGAAGAAAGCATTGCCGATGAGTTTGATCTTCTTCTGCATTCTATTCAATTATACATGCCTAAGGAATATTAAAGATAGCCTGATAGTAACCGGACCAGGGTCCGATGCAGAAGTCATTCCATTTATAAAAGGATTCTGCGTCGTGCCATCCGCCATAATATTCATGCTACTCTATGCCAAAGCGAGTAATATTTTGAGCAATGAAAAGCTATTTTATTTCTCACTGACGCCATTTATAGTTTTTTTCGGAGCATTCGCCTATTTGATATATCCAAATTTAGGCACACTTCATCCCTCCCTTGATACCATAACTACTTGGCGTGCTGCTGCTCCAAAATTTCTCTATTGGCCCATAGCCATCGTCGGTAATTGGTCCTATGTATTGTTTTTCATATTGGCGGAATTGTGGGGTGGCGTTCTGCTATCGCTCTCATTTTGGCAATTTGCAAATCAAATAACCAAGACATCCGAAGCGAAACGAATGTACTCTTTCTTTGGATTAATGGCCCAGATGGCCGTGTTGGCTTCGGGTATTGTCGGAGAACATTTCTCTAACATAAAAAATAAAGTAGGTGTAGGTGTGGATCCATGGCAAATTTCACTGAACTGGCTAATGGGTATCGTTGTGGTGCTGGGAATAGTAGCCATGGTCACATTTCGCTGGATATATACCAATGTACTTACCGATAAACGCTTCTATGATAAACCAGAATTGCCAGGTAATTCCGGAGGAAAGAAAAAGAAAAGCGTACCTCTATCCCAAAGCTTTAAAATAATATTTACTTCGCCCTACATTGGACTAATCGCGGCACTGGTGATGTGCTATGGCATTAGCATAAATCTAGTGGAAGCTCTTTGGAAAAAACAAGTGGGAATGAAATATACCAATCCTAATGATTATAATTCCTTCATGAGCCAATATATATTTTGGACTGGCATTGCATCGATGATTATTATAGTTTTTGCTGGTAATATATTAAGGGTCTGCAAGTGGTTTACTGCTGCCATAATAACTCCATTGCTATTTGTAATAGTAGGTTCATTGTTTTTCATTTTTGTATTGTTCAAAGAAAATCTAACGACTTCCCTTGATTCCATTGGCCTGACACCCTTGTCCGCATCGGTTTTTCTTGGGGCAGCAGTGGTTTTGATAGCAAAATCCACAAAATATGCTCTATTCGATCCAACCAAGGAAATGTCATATATTCCTTTGGATGAAGAAATGAAAGTCAAAGGTAAGGCAGTGGTAGAAGTGGTAGGCGGTAGAATGGGCAAAGGTGGCGGTGCTTGGATTAATTCCGGCCTGCTATCCGTAATTCCAGGAGCCACATTCTTTACCATAGTACCCTATACATTTTCCATATTCGTGGTCATATGTATCAGCTGGCTTGTGGTGGTTAAGCTGCTAAGCAATAGAATCGAAGCTGTGTCCGAAGATGCATCTCAAAAAAATTCACCAGCTTCGGCATCTTAATATAAATTTCAATCAAAGACATATACCTATGCCGGTGGGTTTACCAAAGCCCACTGGTTTTTAACATATATAACCATCTCATTAAATGGGTTGAAACTGAGAAGACTAGATACTATCTCTGGCGTTCCGGAGCATAGATATATCCAATTCCATGGATAGTCCTCAAAGAATTTTCAGTAGAAATCCCATTTTTATGAAAAACTTGTCTAAGCTTTACAATGTATTGATCCAATGATCGGCTTCTCACATTGGCGTGGCTACCCCATACACAATGAATAATGCTCTTTCTGCTTAAAATCATATGAGGATTTTTATAAAAACACGAAATAATTCCTAATTCTTTCTTTCCTATGCTCGACATACTGCCGTTGGTAAATTTTATTTCCAACCTTGCTGGATCTACTTCTGCTCCAAAAAACATAAACTTTCCATCCATCAAGGAAGTATTTGCAGTAACATCTAAATCCATAGCTCGCTCACTACGACGAAGCACTGCCATTATTCGCGCAATTAATTCATTTAGATCAAAAGGTTTTGTAATAAAATCATCAGCCCCACATTCAAAGCCCTGCATCTTTATCTCCATTTCATCCACACCGGTCATAAATATGGTAGGAACAAAAATTTTCTTCCTTTGTAAATCATTCATTAAACTTATACCATCTTTATCCGGAAGATTTATATCGAGTAATAAAAGATTTGAAAATGATCTTTGTAAAAAATTCAAAGCATCTTCTGCATTAAAAAAAGCCTGGGCCTCCATACCCGAGAGATGTAATTGCCTCTCTATTGTCTTAGATAATGCTGCATCATCTTCAACAACAAGTATTAATGGATTGACTCTTGATACCATAATAAATGACACGAATCCTGGTCATGCTTGGAGAATAATTTAAACACTTACTAAGAGTCAAGAAGATTAATCATACATATCCTGGACAAAAAATTTTTCACCAATTTTTCATCTGAATACAAAAGGCCAGGATAGCTACAGCACACTTTAAACCTGACGACCGTTGCTACCTTCCAGTCCTGGCGGAGTTAGTCGGCTATAAGTCGCATAGCCCCCGACCTAGTCCATAAGTATTCCTAAAAAAAAATATTAGTCAAGCAGGTTTATCAAACATTTGTACTAACCAGATGAATATAGACATTTTAAAAAAAACATTACTAATGTCATAGCAAATGATTGAATCAGTATATAATCCCGAATATATAGAAAAAAAGTGGTACACTCGCTGGCAAGAAGGAGGCTGCTTTACAAAAAAAACTGACCCATCGAAGACTTCCTTTTGCATTTTAATGCCTCCGCCCAACGTAACCGGAGTATTACACATGGGCCATCTGCTTAATAACACTCTGCAGGATGTACTTATAAGACGCTCAGGACAACTTGGAAAATCCGTACTATGGATTCCAGGCACCGACCATGCTGGCATAGCAACCCAAATAAAAGTAGAAAAAGAACTACTAAAAGAAGGGAAAATTCTAAAAAATATGGGCCGAGAAAATTTTATTCAGAGAGCCTGTCAATGGCGAGATAAACACGGAGACATCATATTGGAGCAACTTAAAAAGCTTGGTGTATCGTGCAATTGGGATGAAAAGGTTCATACCCTTGATCCGACATACAGCCGAGCTGTACTAATGGCCTTTGTTCGATTATATAATAGAGGTTATATCTATCGCGGACGACGAATGGTGAACTGGTGTCCCGTGAGTCTCACAGCTTTAAGTGATGAGGAAGTCATAATGAAGCCTCAGCAATGCATGCTATATCATTTAAAATACGAGCTGACCGATGGCAGTGGTTTCATCGAAGTGGCCACGACCAGACCCGAGACTATCATGGGCGACACGGCAATTGCTGTCAATCCATCTGATGACCGATATATCAGCTTGGTCGGAAAAACCTGCCTAAGACCATTAAAAAAAGCAGCCATAACGATCATTGCCGATGAGGCGGTGGACAAAGCATTCGGCACCGGTGCACTGAAAGTAACTCCGGCCCATTCGGCCATAGATTTTGAAATCGCCCAAAGACATGGTCTGGAATTTCTGGATATAATGAATCCAGATGGCACACTTAATTCTTTGGCAGGCAGCGACTTTGATGGCATGGATCGTTTCGAAGCAAGAGCGATGGCCGTGGGAAAATTAAAAAAACTTGGTCTACTAATAAAAGAAGAGCCCTACTCGAATAATGTGGGATTTTCTGAAAGGGCCCATGTACCCATAGAACCTAGGCTATCGGAGCAATGGTTTCTAAGATATCCGAAGGTAAAAGAAGCTCAGTCAGTGGTTTTGAATGGCTTAGTAAAGCTAAGGCCAGAAAGATGGGCAAAGACCTATTTGCATTGGCTTGGCCATATCAAAGATTGGTGTATAAGCCGACAGCTTTGGTGGGGACACAGAATACCTGTTTGGTATCGAAAAGATCAAGATAAAAATGATCCAGCTCATATCCATGTATCCATCGACGGCCCGAGTGATAAAGAAAATTGGGAGCAGGATCCTGATGTGCTTGACACATGGTTTTCTTCTGCCATCTGGCCATTTGCTACCTTTGGCTGGCCAGACATCAATAAAATGAAAACAAATAATTTTGATTATTTCTATCCGACCAGCGATCTGGTAACTGGTCCGGATATAATTTTTTTCTGGGTTGCAAGAATGATCATGGCCTCTCTTGAACTATTGGACGAAGGTAAAGAAAACAAAAATTCACTATCTTTGAATGAGTTACAAGAGCGCATACCTTTTAAAAATGTTTACTTCACCGGCATAATTCGCGATAAACTTGGCCGAAAAATGTCCAAAAGCCTTGGCAATTCACCGGAACCACTGGATCTTATTAAAAAATACGGAGCCGAT
>JAIRTH010000031.1 GCA_031255005.1 Puniceicoccales bacterium
AACTGTCTGACCAGATGTAATATCTTGTGTACATCCTAAGCCGGTAATTACTAATGGATTTGACATTTTATTATCCCTTCGGCTAGTAATTTTAAAAAATTATATCAAATTGACAATGAATTTATGAGCCCTAAGCCGTGGATTTATTATTACCTAGTAAACATGTTTGTTAAATATCTTGGCTGAAGTATTTTAATATACTCACACATCACATACTAGTAAAATTAATTCATTTTTGAAGTATTAGTATAATTTTTAAATGCAGTTTGAATGCTATTCTTTAAAGATTTAAAATTATCTGCTTTACAATCTTCACTATCTAATCCTGCTAAAATTTCATTTATTTTTAAGAGTGTCGCCGATGGAGATCCCTCCGGAATAGGTGAGTCATTATTATTTTTATGGATAAAACCTATAGATATTTCAACAATGTACTTTATATGGCCTAGATAGGTACCTAATTGATCTTCTGGCACTTTCTCTAATATTTTAGAAAATATTGAAACCATATTATTAACAATTTCAGTCTGTTCATTATTTTTCGTAATATCTAATAAAGCTTTACCAAAATTTATATCAAAACTTATCACCTCTTGCTTAGAAGAAAAACCAGCAATAAGATTCTGCATACATGTATCTATCGTAGCAGCTAAACGAAGGTTATTGACCCTATCATCCAAAAAAGAATGGATCTTATCTATAAAATTTTTCTTAATAGGAAGATCTTTCTGTTTCGTAGAAGTTTCATTAAGTTTATCATTATCATTTTTTTTGCAGAAAAAATCTACAGCTGACTTGACAATATCAACGTAATCTTTTGCAAAAAAACAAACAACAGTGGATATAGAGACAAATATTCTTGCTCGCATTTTCATTGAACCATTAGCATTCATGTTCAAATTTACTTGATCACTGGCATAACTAGATACTAATTCAGCAGCAAACGTGCTAGTACTAATAGCAGATTTTATTGCAAAAGGAACTGCAGAAAAAAGACCAAGCATTGCTCCACCGGTAAATACAATTGAAGTAATCATGCTGGCAATAGAAACAAAACTAGCAACTCCTTTTAAAACTTTGCCAATGGTCTGCAATATTTTTTTTCTGCCAAAAATTGTAGCATTTTTGTAACCAAGCCTACCTTTACCTGATATAGATTGTAATGTGGATGCCATGACATTTTCTAAGCTCTTTTTCTTGGATTTCGAAAATTTTTCCGAATCGACATTCATAATCCCTTCCTTTATGACCTTAAGTATCTTTTTTTTTTCATCATCCAATTTTTTATCAAGTAAGTCTAGTTTGTATGGACAGAATATAGATATCAATTTTTTCAAATCATCTTCTTTAAAGATCGTAGATGCATTTTTCGAATTTAACATGGCTACATCTACCAGATTGGACAATACCTTTAAACAAGTAAGGTCACCAGGTTTTCTATGAGACATTATTCCATTTTTGCCATTGGCTTCAACTTCATCGGCTGCAGCAATTTCCTTAATTAACAAATCTGCTATGGCTACTTTGTTTGAAGAAAGATTTATGTCAATTTTATCAACGTTTATTACATTACTAGTTTTGCAAAAGTCATTTTTTTTTTGCATAGTCTGCATAGCTGTTTCTTTACCCAATATTTTAATAGATGTATTAGGTGAATCTATTGGTTTAGTATTTTGAATTAGCTGTTTAGTAGATTCGCTGTTACTGCCCATATCATCTTTGAATCTCTGATGATAAAACTCATTTGTATCGACTAGATTAATGTTATTTCCATTTTTTACCTCATCAACTTTAGGCTGATCAGGCATACTTGTGCTGGTAGTCGCTAATGAATTCGATATTCTGTTATCCATTTGAAAAATAATTTTAAAAAATTATATTAAATTAACAATGAATTTATGAGGCCTCAGCCATGGATTTGCTGCTACCCAAGGGTATGTTCACTGAACGCCGAAGATGGGATATTCATTACTTTTATTTCCATCTATCCACATGGCACCATTTAAGATACATGATCAAAGCCAACGGATAAGGATAGCTCCAAGTACAATTCCTCCCACGGTTCCTATTGCCATTCCTATCACAGTCCCCATACCTGGACGAATGGTGGTACCAGCGGCAGCCAAAAAGGTACTGGCTGTGGCCACAATATAACAAAAAAATTTCAGGCTTTCAGATTTTTCCTCTCGGCCAAAAATTGTAACATTTTTATATTCAGATTGCCCCATGCCGGACATAGATTGTAGTGTGGATGCCATAACATTTTCCAAATTCTCTTTTTTAGATTTTGAAAGCTTTTTTGAATCAGTCCTATTCATACCATTTTTTATGGCATTAAATATCTCTTTTCTTGCATTGGAATTATCACATACAGCGGTAAGTAAATTGAATTTATTTTGGCAAAATACAGCCATCAAATTTTTTAAATCGTCATTTCTAAAAACCGGATTTGCATCTTTGAAACTCAGTATGGCCACATTCACCAGATCAGACAATACATTTAAACAAACATCATCGCCAGGTTGTCTATGAGACGATAGGCTTCTTTCACCTTTGGCTCTAAGTTTATCTAGCTCAGCAATTTGACCTATCAATACCTCGGCAATGATTTTTTTGTCCGATATGGAATTTATTTTTTTTATATTATTAATATCCGTGGTCGATGTGTTAAATATCATACCATCATTCATTGGCATTGGAGTAACATTTAATGCTGACCAAATAGCTTTTTTGAATTTCAGATAATGAAACTCATTTGCATTGATCTGTGCGATATTATTTTCATTCCTTATTTCGTCTGTTCTAGGCTGGTCTGTGCTTGTGATAATTTGCGGATTTTTTATACTTGTCATCCCTAGGCCTCTCGTTTCAACTCGGCTAACATTCTAAGAAATTAATTTGGGCTAGCAATGAATTTATGGAATTTCAATAATAGCCCTGGGACTGCCAAAGCGGAATATTTTCGAAATGCCTTAGCTCTAGAGTGTTGTCAATTTTATCCATGGAAACATCCACCACATCGAATCTATGATGTTTTACATAACCAATCTTTGCCAGATAGGCATTGAAGGCAATTTTTAGGGATTCTCGCTTCTTCCTTGTGATGGAATCGTAACCGTTCACCAACGCATCGGAGCTTCTTGTTCTTACTTCGACAAAGACCAAAATTTCTCCATCCAGTCCGATGATATCGATTTCGTAATTTTTGTAGCTCCAGTTGGTTTTTAATATTTTGTAGCCGATTTTTTTTAGATACTTTTTCGCAGCAATTTCGCCGGCAAACCCAATACATTTGGCCTCGGTTTCCTTCATGGCCACCCGGGGATTGAACAGTGATTTTATGGCATCTACTAACATGGTTATTACAAATCTTTAATGTCAATTCGTCTAACATATGACCCATAGCTAAGATCATTATGATCAAGGTAGCTGGAGCCGGGAATGAGATTCGAACTCACGACCCACGCATTACGAATGCGTTGCTCTACCAGCTGAGCTATCCCGGCAAATATACTGGAGCCGACTGTCAGATTCGAACTGACGACCGTCCGCTTACAAGGCGGGTGCTCTACCAACTGAGCTAAGCCGGCATAACGAACCTTCGATCAATTGGTGGGCCGACTGGGATTCGAACCCAGAACCAATGGCTTAAAAGGCCACTGCTCTACCGTTGAGCTACCAGCCCCATCAATTAAAACTCGCCGCAATCTATATCTCTCTAACCGACTGTCAACAACCTTTTCAACTATTACTCTGATAAAATTTCAGACATCTACAACTTTGAAACAACTTATAGCAGCGCCTGTGTCAATTACATTGACATAAAAATGAAACAAAAATCATTGGGAAATAAATAATTTTTCCAAAATTAATATTTCGGTCACGGTAATCGTGGAAAAACCAATTTCAATTGTTTCAAAAAAATTCCAGATCGATGTTAATGACAATAAAACTTCTCCACTTCCTTAGATGGATGATCTATAGTTCTTGGTATTAATAGCATCCGCTATGATATTGAGTGATAACAACATCAATATAAACAGCATACATGGAATTATCAATAACCAAGGATAGGAATCCATGTAGCGGACACCATCGGATATGAGCAACCCTATCGAACTCCTTGGAGCCTGGACGCCCACGCCAATGAAACTAAGAAAAGATTCCATCAGTATAACGCTTGGTAACATCAGGGCCGAATAGGCACCTATTACTCCTATCAGATTTGGAAGGATATGTCTCCGTATCACCCCAATCCTGCTCTGGTTAAAACATCTGGCAGCTATCACAAAACCCTTTTCTCTCAAAATCATCACCTCGGCTCGCATAATCCTCGCCGGAGTCAACCATTCAACAAAAGACATGGCCATAAATAGAACAAAACAATCTTTGCCAAAAAACACCATGAACAATATCACTAACAGAATCAATGGAATCGGATACAATATGTCCACAAACCGCATCAGTATAAGATCAATAATGCCACCGCAATAGCCAGAAATAATGCCATAAAAAGTACCAAAAGTCATGGCACATAGCGTAACACAACTGCCGATTACAAGCGAAATCCTACCGCCATATAAAATTCTACTAAGCATATCACGACCAAGCACATCTGTGCCAAATGGATGATCTGCACAGGGCGCAACAGCCCCAAGATCTAAATCCTGCGTAAAATAGGTGTATTTCAAAAAATACGGAACACTAAAGCAGGCAACAATGGCTATTATAATATAGGCAAAAGAGAAATATAACAACCAATTCTTTTTATTCTCAGATCTCATAACTACTTAAGCCCCATCAACATCCATCAATTATATACACGAATATACACGACAAGGCCAGGCCAAACTAGTGCTGAAATCACATGGTCATTCCCCCGTCAACGGTAAAGACCTGGCCAGTGATATATTTCGCTGCCTCGGAACATAAAAATATCACCAGTGGCACCACATCTTCCACCGAACCCAGACGTTTCATCGGAATAAATTTTGACAGATCATCAATGGCCTTTTGGTCTAATTTAGCCGTCATGTCTGTGTTTATAAATCCTGGAGCTATTGCATTTACACATATTCCTCGAGACGCAACTTCCTTTGCGGCAGACTTTGTCAAACCGATTATGCCAGCTTTGGCCGCGGCATAGTTCGCCTGGCCAAAATTACCGATCTTACCCACCACCGATGACATATTAACTATTCTTCCCCAGCGTCTTTGGGTCATAGATCTCAGTAAATTTTTCAGCCAAAAAAAACAACTACTCAAATTGGTCCTAATCACTTCATCCCAATCTTCATAGGCCATGCGCAGAAGAATGGCATCCTTAATTATTCCGGCATTGTTCACAAGCACATCCACTGCCGGATGTCTTTCCAATAGGGCAGAACAAGCCTTTTCCACCTCTGTGGAATTTGAAACATCCACCGCCATGGCTTCGGCTGATCCACCGGAAGCAATGATTTCATCTGAAACCCTTGAACAGCTTTCTTTAGAGCGACTTACACAGACGACATGGGCACCATCCCGAGCCAATGCCCTGGCAACGCCCTCGCCTATTCCTCTACTCGCGCCGGTAACCACCGCGACGCGACCTGTAAAAGTCAACTCCACCATGGACTTATATCAATAACAACGAAACCTAACCAGTCAATATCCAATCACTTGGAACACCCAAATCTCAGGCTAATCTAAGTAAAACTACATTTTCGATATGTCTTGTCTGTGGAAACAGATCAAATGGCTGAACTTCCACAATCACATATCCTTCCTGCAGAAGCAGATGAACATCACGAGCCTGGCTATCTGGAGCACAGGAAACGTAGACTATATTTTTAGGCCTAAAGGCAGCCAACTGACTAATAAAACCACGATCACAGCCTCGACGTGGCGGATCCAAAATCACCGAAGAGTCTTTGCCAAGAAAATCGATATTTTCGAAAATTTTCTCTGCATCGCCGATGATAAAGTCCAGATTTGTGACTTCATTCTCCTCCGCATTTTTTCTGGCCAATTTTATCGCCTCTTGGTTTATTTCTATACCGACAATTTTTTCAAATTTGGCACTCCCGCAAATGCTAAACAACCCAACGCCACAGTATACATCAAGGAGATTCTTCACCTCACCGCTGGCAGCCTTTGTCAGTATAAACTCAACAAATTCTGGCAAAATATACGAATTATTCTGAAAAAATTCACCGGCTTTGAAATAAAACCTCTTGCCATCAACCTGTTCCATGACAATCTCATTATTATCTGAGGTCACCATTCCGGCCACCTCTCGCAGCAAAAGAGTTCCGCCTTTTTTGTGCTTCTTTGCCAAAATCGCTGCTTTCATCGGGCCAATGGCAGCATTAATTCCTTCGGTGGCAATGGCACAGGCATCCAAGTCGACTATGCTATGCCCACTGCTCTGTCGCAGAAATCCCAGATGGCATTTTCCATCCCTTGGCCTTTCGAAGTGTGGCGTTATTTTTGATCTATAATTGTATATTTTTGGCGATGGAATCGCAGCATTCACCACCACCTCCACAGCGGCCAATTTTTTGAATAACTCATTGACGTGCTTGGTCTTTAACTCCAATTGAGTCTCGTAATTCATATGCTGATACTGACAGCCACCGCACCAACCAAATAGCGCACATCTAGGCGAAACACGCTCACCGACCGAAGTTATAACATGAATCAAATCGGCCTCGGAATAGTTTTTATGGTTTCTAAAAATTTTCACCTTAACTTTTTCTCCAATAATTACTCCAGGAACCATCACCACCCAGCCATCCACTCGCCCAACACCCATGCCCAGGTTGGTGATATTATCGATGGTCAAATCCAGTTCCTGATGATAATCGAAGGGCACCGGAATAAAATTTTTTGGAGAATTATTCATGGCTCAAATCACATACAAATTTTGACCAGGTCAACCAATGATGTAATTTTGGAAACTTTTATGAAGTTAGTCAACAGCAATGCAGCCGCCAAAGCATCATATAAAGCATTATGTGGCTTACACTTATGGACTAGGCAATACTTGGCAGAAATTTCGTCCAGGGATTGACGCAAACCCATGTCATCGATCAATGCCATTAATGAATAGTCATCCATGTTCATGAAGCATCTACGATAGAGTAGCTTCGTATCAATCCAAGGCCCCCAGGAGCTGGTCAAGCCATCGGCATAGAATTTTGAAACCATACCAGGCGTCGGTAAATAGCTTCGTAGCAATAATTTTTCGGTTTGTGATGAATGGGCACAAAAGATTCCAGATCGACGTAAAGAAACAAATTTTGATACATGCTCACCAAATTCACTTCTACCATCAAAGTCATTATTTAATCTGGAGTGCTGCCGAAAGCCTCTGGATATAAAAGTTTCACTTTTGGACCTGCATCCAATTTCAACGCAACTAGATATCCTCATATTTGTCAATGTTACGACACCAAATTCAACCACACCAAACTCCCGATTCCCCTCAAAATCTAACACATGTATCGTTCCAAACATCTAGGATTTAAGTATTTTGACAAAAGCGTCTTGCGGTATTGAAATCTTACCGATTTGCTTCATGCGCTTCTTTCCCTCTTTTTGTTTATCCAATAGCTTTCGTTTCCTTGAAATATCACCGCCATAGCACTTGGCCGTCACATCCTTTCTCATGGCACTGAGCGTCTCTCGGGCAATTATTGTGCCACCTATGGCCGCCTGAATTGCAATGCTAAATAACTGCCGCGGAAGTATTTGTTTCAACTTTTCACATATTTCACGACCCCGGGACACAGCCTTGGATCGATGAACTATGGAAGAGAATGCATCGACTGGATCACCGGCAACTAGAATGTCCAGCCTCACCAAATCGGCTGTCACATAGTCACCAAGTTCATAATCCATTGATCCATAACCTTTTGTAATGCTTTTAAGCCTATCATTAAAGTCCACCAATATCTCGCTCAACGGCAATTCGCATAGCAAAATTAACTTGCCAGTATCAACGGTATCTGTTCTTTGGCATGAACCACGCTTTTCGGTTATCAAAGCCAACATATCGCCTACGGATTCATTTGGTATGTGAATGGTAGCCATTATCAAAGGCTCCTGGATATAATCTATGGCCGATGGATCTGGTAAATGCAATGGATTATCCACTTCAATCATCATGTCATCGGTTCGCATCACCTTGTAAACCACACTTGGATAGGTGGAAATCACATCCAAATCATACTCACGCCGAATCCTTTCTTGGACAATTTCCATATGAAGAAGGCCTAGAAATCCACAGCGAAAACCAAAGCCAAGGGCCACCGAATTTTCTAATTGATATATCAAAGCCGAATCATTTAATTGTAGTTTTGCCATGGCCGATTTAAGCTTTTCATAGTCCGAAGTATCTATGGGATATATGCCACTGAACACCATGGGCCTCACTTCCTTATAACCAGGCAACATTTCATCGGCCGGATCCTTGCTAAGGGTAATAGTATCACCGGTTTTCACATCTGTCACCAATTTTATACTGGTCACTATATAGCCCACCTGACCGGCCACCAGTCTTCCGGTCCGAAGCATTTTTGGTGAAAAAATTCCCACTTCTTTGACCTGAGCCTGTTGAGTTTTGCCCATTAACAATATTTCGTTACCCTCGGAAATTTCTCCAGAAAATACTCGCAAGTAACAAATGACACCCCGATAGGAATCGAACATGGAATCAAAAACAAGTCCTCTGGTCTTTGGATATTCCGATCCCTTTGGCTGAGGAATGCGGCCCACAATACTACTCAAAATTTCATCTATACCGATGCCAGCTTTGGCACTGGCAAAAATAACTTCCTCCTTTGGAATGGCTAAAATATCTTCGAGTTGTGCGATGACATATTCCGGTTGAGCGCTTGGTAAATCAATCTTATTCAAAACTGGAATTATGGTCAATCCCTGGTCCATGGCCAAATTAGCGTTCGCCACGGTTTGGGCCTCGATGCCCTGGCTCACATCGATCAAAAGCAATGCTCCTTCACAGGCAGCCAAACTCCTGGATACTTCATAGGAAAAATCCACATGACCTGGAGTGTCTATCAAATTGAACATGTACTCGTTATTGTTGGCATCCATATACTTCATGGTCACTGGGTGGCATTTTATGGTGATACCACGTTCTCGTTCCAGATCCATGGAATCAAGTAATTGATCCTGCATCTCTCGCTTTTGGACCGTATGGGTGCGTTCCAATAAACGATCCGACAGAGTAGTTTTTCCGTGGTCCACATGGGCAATTATGCAAAAATTGCGTATCGATTTTATGTCATTCATTCCGAGATTGGTCAGCAAATTTAAATGTGAAATTAATTTTGCAACGATAATCAAGAAATATTATACATGCAGTTTCTGCTTGATTTTGAATAACTATAAGTATTTATTTAACCATGGCTTCGCCAACAGATATAAGAAAAGGTCGTGTACTATTGTATCAGAATGTACCGCATCTCATTTTAGAAATGTTACATAGAACCCAGGGTCGCCAAGCTGGCTTTGTCCAGGTAACCATGAGGAATTTGCACACAAGTGCATCAACAACCGCAAAATTTCGATCCACAGATAATGTTGAATTTTGTCATGTTTCCACCCAAACTTTAGAATTTTCCTATGTGGATCAGGAAGGATTTCATTTTTTAAATCCAGAAACCTATGAATATACCATCCTTTCCAAAGCCACCGTCGAAGATCAAAAAAAATTCCTAGTCGAAGGCCAGGAATATGACGTATTATTTGTGGATGATAAAGCGGTTCAAATACAATTGCCTGCCTCGGTGGAAATAAAGGTGAGCAATTCTCCCGAAGGATTGCGTGGCGATTCAGTTTCCAGTGCCCAAAAACCCGCCACATTGGAAAGCGGTCTCGTGGTACAGGTTCCATTATTTATAAAAGAAGGAGATATCGTTAAAATCAGCACCGATGAATGCAAATACCTCGGAAGGATCCAATGATGAAATTTTCATAAGCCAAGATCATCATTTTTATTTGCAAAATCAGATGTAAATTCATTCTTTAGTAACAAATGGATAAATTGGATCATATGTTTGAGATGCAAACAGCCCTCACCGGACGAATTGGCATTGATAGTGAAAATTTAGATGAAAATGGAAAAATAGAATGGATTTTGAATTATTCAAGGGCTATGCAACAGGAACTTTCAGAACTTGTTGATTCAGTGCCGTGGAAATGGTGGGCTAAATATCAAGTATTCAATGAACAAAATGCCAGGGTGGAAATAATAGATCTATTCCACTTTTTGATAGCCATGGCCCAAGTCCTAGGGCTAAACTCCGATGATATCTATAACATTTATTGTAAAAAAAATAAAATAAACCACCAGAGACAGGATTCTGGTTATATCAACAAAGATGAACATGATTCTGAAAATATTTAAATCACTTAAAATTGCGCTGATCTTGGCCAGTACACTGACAACTTCATGCAGCACTGCCACCCATTATCGACCAGCCATCCAAGGGCCGCAGCCAAGAAATATCGAATCAGTGGATTTGTTTGACGAAAATGTAAATTCACAAAAAAAATCCATAGTCACTGAGCTGGACACTGGAATTTTTTCTTCAACTTTGGCAAAATCCAATCCCATAAGCGCTGAACCGCCGAAGCAGGCGAATGCCACGACGGTATTCATAGCCGGCCTATCCTGGCCCACTGACACTTCCTTTTTAGACTATCTGGATTCTCCAGAAAAATACCTACAGGCCACCGAATCTGGAATACCTGGATCCGGAGGTTTTGGTTTTGTCAGGGAAAACAATACTAAATACCACCAAGGCATGGACCTAAAGTCATTTAAACGCAATGGCCTAAACGAGCCCATGGATCAGGTGTTATGCATTCAGGATGGCATCGTAGCCTATGTGAATAGCGAATCCTACAAGAGCAGCTATGGGAAATATGTGGTGGTGGAACATATTTATTTGGATATCAAAATTTATTCGCTTTATGCCCATCTGAGTGAGATCAACGACAGCATCAAGGAAGGAAGCAGCATAAGATGCGGACAAATCCTAGGAGTTATGGGTAGGACATCAAATGTCTTTAAAATAGCCAAGGATTTAGCTCATTTACACTTCGAAGTTGGCCTTCAACTGGGAGATCAAAATAGCTTCCAAAGCTGGTATGATGAAACCTATGAAGCCAATGATAAAAATTTTCATGGCCAATGGAATGGACTAAATCTCATTGGCATAGATCCCATTGCGATACTGAAGGCGCTGAACAACGGAGATAACATTGCATCGATCATAGAAAAAGAACCAACGGCTCTTACCACCAGAACATTTTCAAATAAAATACCATATTTTGCCGAAAAATACGACAAGCTGTTGGGAAAAAAAATAAATGCCAATGACCAGGTAGTTGCCTGGGATATAGAATGGACATGGTATGGCCTGCCAAAAAAATTGACCCCAAGAGTTATGCAGGATATAAAAAAACTCGGTACTGATAAAACAAGCATCATTGAATACAGGAAATCTACAAAAAATTTGGCAGAAAAAAGAGACCTATTTAGCGTAAGAAATTGGCAGCCAATCATCGGCGACAGAATCCATTATACAATAAAAAAGCTCGGATTATAATAAAAGAAAAATCTTGACCAAAGCATGGCAAACAAAAATATGGTTCAAGTTGCTGCGGGCATAGTTTAGCGGTAAAACTTCAGCCTTCCAAGTTGGTGTCGTCGGTTCGATTCCGTCTGCCCGCACCACTTCAATTGATGATGTTTAGTTCTTTGAATTATGACATCTAATTCGCAGATACCTAACAAGGTACCTGTTTTTTGTCGGGGGTGTCTGGTTTCGACTGGGAAACGTAGATTGATGTTGCGTATCGGAGATGATGGTTGGCTCCGTAAAAATCCATCAAAAGATATAAATGGCAAAGATAAAAATAATGTCATAGCGGCTAACTTCGGTGACGAAGTTGTCGCCCTTGCTGCCTAATTGCAGCACATCGACCGGTTTGATTCTCGCTAGATCCGATTCGGTGTGTGAACAGCGAGAAACATTGGAATTGAGCACTCAGGGTTCCAATGTAATTAAACTGTGTGCTAGTTGGCGTAAATTTGTCGACGGATTTGCGCCCATGAATCCAATCATCGACTATATGCGTAGATACATCCTTTGAAATTTTGCAGGACGCGGGTTCGACTCCCGCCACCTCCACCTTATCATGCTCAGGTTATTTTATAAGCCAAAAATTTTCACAGCCGATGCTCTGTCTACTTCGGTTATTTTTATTGTTCCAGCTATTCTCATAGCATGCAAACCAATGATATCTTTTTATGATCCCGGCTGTTTCAGTATGGTCAAATCGAAAAAACAGGTAAATGAAATTCTTTGGTGTGGAATTACAATTTACAAAATAATTTTTATTGATTTACTATGTGCCCCGCGATATGTCTATTTGTTTAAAGAAGTTAGTGAATTCTTCCAAATTTAAATTTCATACGCCATTGATGGAAGGAATCATAAAATCTAGGCCAAATCGCTTCCTGATGGACGTAGAGATAGATGGTAAAATGGAAAAATGCCACTGCCCTACCACAGGAAAGGTAGGAAGAATTGCCTTTAATAATGTGCCATGCCTGCTTTCAAAATCCACCAACAGTCAGCGAAAAACCAGCCATACGGTGGAAGCATTTTCCTTGGATGCCATTGATAGTCCAGCCAAAACCTGGATCGGCATCAATCAGATCGCTGTCAATAAATACGTGGAGCATTTCCTAAAAGCTGGCCTGCTTGACAGCCTGATCCCGACTGATGAAATTATTCTCAGAGAACAAATTCTAGGTTCTTCCAGGTTGGATTTTCGCGTAGGCAATACCTATATTGAGGTTAAAATGCCGCTCATCCATCTATTCATAGAAACCGACGAAGAGCTGCCCAATCACGGTGCAATGACATTGGATCGATTCATCAAACATGTTAATGAATTAAGCAACAGTCTGGATGAAAATAATCGAGCCATTTTATTGACTTGTTTTGTGTTTGATGCGCCAAAATTTGCTCCACCGCCACCGAGCAAATACAATGCAGAAATATTTGAAACCATGAGGAATTCCATGAAAAAAGGTGTGGAAGTTTGGCAGCTAAATCTTTCCATAGACAGATTTGGCGTTGATTTTCTTCGCTATTTTGAGATTACTTCCACCATACATCAGTTTAAAAAAACCCATCATTAATACATTTCCATGGGGTAATTTTTCCGGTTTTCTATATTTTTCATTATTTTTTAAAAAAAATTCTTTACAAACTTCGATCAAATACATTGACT
>JAIRTH010000032.1 GCA_031255005.1 Puniceicoccales bacterium
CATACCAATATTCCAATTACACACACCGTTACCATGCCAATGTTACCAAACGGAACTTTATAGCCCCTCTCCACATCGGGATACTTATATCTCAATATTATGGCCGAAATATACATCAAAATGTACATCAATAGAGATGCCTGGGTAGAAATCGCAACCAAAATCCAAAAACATGTCTCCACCGAAGGTACTAAAACAAATATAAAAGATATCAAAGTCACGCATAATGCTTGAAATATCATTATCGCCGATGGCATACCGCCTTTGTTTACTTTTTGCAATATCAATGGCAAATTACCAGTCCTGGCTGTAGCTAACATTCCGCGAGGCGGCCCAGATACCCAGGTAATAAACCAGGCAATCATGCCAAACACCATCATACCGGCCATAAAAGGACTAAGCCACCTTACACCAAAGCTAGATAATAATGCGTCCATCGTATCAATAACTCCTGTCTCCAATGTCAAATTTTTCATAGGAATCGCTATGGCAATTGCCATAGACCCCAACATCGATAAGACAAAAATCAACACCGACGAAAGTAAAATCGCCTTCGGAAAATCCCGTTGAGGATTTTTTACATCGCTGGCATGCGAAGCTGACATCTCTAAACCACTAAATCCAAGCATCACGTTTAAAAATAGAACCAGCTGCGCAGGACCAGACAGCTTAGGAATAATACTCCCCACATCGAATTCCATATTAGAAGGCCTTCCAGTCGCAATCCAAAGAATGCCAAAAATGATAATCAATGTTCCAGGAATAAAAGTCCCAAGAGTACTTCCCACATTTGTTATAACCGTAGCAATTTGCATCCCCTTCAGCGACACAAACGTACCAATCCATGTGGTCAATAAAATTACCGCCAATACATAAATATTATTGTGCGCCAATCCAGGAACTTGAAACACATAGGCAATCACCCCAGCCAAATAGACCAACGAAGCCGGAAAAAGCATGAAACTTGTAAAATTTTGAAGCCACACAGCTAAAAATCCAAGCCTGTTACCCATGGCCTTATTTACCCAATTAAAAATCCCTCCTTCCTCCGGAAATCCCGTTGCCAACTCGGCGGAAACCACCGCCGTTGGAATCAAAAACGTCACCACTGCTATGCCATAAAAAAACAACATTGACATACCATAAACAGCCATCGCAGGCAAATTTCTAAGATTAGCCACAGCAGCAAAATTCATCATTGCGAGAGAAAATACACTAATCGTACCAACCTTTTTTATACTACTTATATTACCCATTTCCGCTACCAAATAACATATTTCGACACCTGTCAATAATATTTAACATTATATTTATACATTTTACGAAAGTAATGCGGCACTTATGGCGTAACATATAAAAAATAAAGATATAAAAAATTTTACATCCATTGCAGAAATCGAGTCTAAGTCTGCATAATTTTCTCAAAAATCAATACTTTTATGCTCCTTTGTACCTTTCATTTTTTGTATTAATTTTTCTCGTATTCACCACCATTGGCCATAGATTAAAGCCATGAATGAAGTTATCTACTATACCATAAAGGCCCTTGAGGCACTGCAACAAAGTGGCCAAGAAGATATTTCTATCAGCGATGAAAATGTAAAATTTCTACTATCATTGGTTTCCGATGATAATCCACCAACGGCAAGTAAAATTACTCCCAACAACATCGATGAAATTATTTCACCTAACGCCACATACCAACCCATTACCCATGAAGATGTTACGCCCTATGCCGCCAAGGAATCCGAACAGCAATGCAAAACTCACTCCACAGCCAACGAAAAAATTACTCCCAACAACATCGATGAAATTATTTCACCTAACGCCATATATCAACCCATTGCCCATGAAGATGTTACGCCCTATGCCGCCAAGGAATCCGAACAGCAATGCAAAAACTACATTTCATTGCCGGAAGGTAACAAAGAGGAACAATGGCTCTGGCTGCGAAGCAAGGTTATGACCTGCCCCATATGCAACAAAAACCTAAATCCAGGAAAAAAAATAGTCTTTGGCGTAGGAAATCTATATGCAGATATTTTTCTATGCGGAGAAGCACCTGGCGCTGATGAAGAGATTGTTGGAGAACCATTTGTAGGTCGTGCCGGACAATTGTTAACGAAAATAATCGCGGCTATGGGCCTATCGAGAACCGATGTCTATATAGGAAATATCATGAATTGGCGCCCTAAAATGCCGACGGATTTCGGCAATCGCCCGCCAACCAAAGAAGAGATGCAATTCTGCCTGCCCTATCTATGCGCCCAACTGCAAATCGTAAAACCAAAGGTAATTCTAGCACTTGGCGCCACAGCCTTAAACGGTTTGCTTGGCCATGATAATTCCAGAAAAATGTCTAAGGTTCGGGGGAAGTGGCTTGAATTCAATGGCATAAAACTCATGCCAACTTTTCATCCATCCTATGTATTGCGAAATAATGGTCTTCAAACCAAACGAATGATTTGGGAAGATTTTATGAAAGTCATGGAATTTCTTAACATGCCCATATCAAATAAACAGCAAAAATTTTTTACTTGATATCGATCTTGTTTGACAATATCCTAGCAATCAAACAGTATGCCAAAGCTCGGGTTATGAAAAATCTAAGAACAATTTTGATTGTTTCATCCCTGCTTTTAACGGCAGGACTGGTTCTTCTTGGATTTAAATATAAAACGCCATCCAATGAAATAAAACATATTCTGCTTGAAAGACATATGGAAAAAAAACTTGAAGCAGCTCCTGTGATTGCCATGGCCCGCGATGCGATGGAAATTTGCCTGAAATTCCTGGTAAATCAAGCATCTCCTAAGGAGATTGAAGGGCAAAAACAGCTGCTGCTTAAGCAAAGATCAACGGTACCAATATCTTGCCGAGAGGCATTTAACACATTCCTATTTTTCATTGATGAAATAGCAAACGAAAATATTAGCGCCATCAACAAAGACCAGATGGATGATCTCCAAAAAGCTTTACATAGCGCATTCACTGATTTAGTGACCACTTATGTATCCTATCTCGATGATCAATATGGATATCCAAATCTAGAAAAGCCAGGAAAAATAGATCTGGATTGATTAAACCGTACCAACTGGCTTATCTTCCGCTGCCACCGGCGCATTTTTTGTCGGATCTTCTGGATCTGCCCCACCGCGATCGATGCTTAAAGCCTTTCCAAAATCCACATTCAAGAGACCAGATGGCATACTTTTTTCATCTTTTTTCCCCTCTGGCAGCCTACTTTTTGGATCTATGGGCTTTTCGCCAAGGCCTTCCAGCGCTCCACGATTGTTGGTCACCTGAACATTTCTTCCTTCATTGTTCACTATCTGAGAAAATTGCGATTCTGTCATAGTCATATGAATTTAACTTTTTTTTTACTTGTGGCAATCAATTACAGAAATAGAATTAGATTCGGTATGGAAAAACATTTGATAAGACGTTTAGCATCAGCATCTATTTTATTAGCATTAGCCATCGCGAGCCCTTTGACCAGGGCGGATATAAGCACACCAACTAAAACAAACGCAACTCCTTTGATCGCAATGAATAAAAACTCTAAAGTTTATTTGAATAGCATAAAATTTTCTAAAAATAGACTTCTGGTTGCCATGAAACGATGGGGAGAAATAAAAGTTACCATAACGGCAGAAGCCGGAAATCCAATCGATAAATGGGTCGATGATTGTAGGATAAAATTGTATATCGGCTACAACAACCTAGGAAAAGATGGAAGAATGCTGGCTTTTCAGTCATCTTGCAAAGTATTTACATTGCCAAATGCCACAGAACAAAATATGTATTTCTATCTCCCAGGAGATCTGAGAAAACGCTATAACCTAACAAAAGATCCTGATTTCTATGTAGTTAGGCTAACCATCGATGGCACGAAAATGCCGTTGGGCGAAAAGGAATGCAGCAAATCTTTGGAAACTCCTCAAAAAAGAGAGGAATTTTACAAAAAAATTAAAACCGAAGCCGATTTACTCATCTCAGGCCTCTATAATGCTAATCAATTGCCGCCCTATGCTGACATAAAAGTAGAAAAGCAACCAACTTTGCGCCGCACCGAATCAAGCAAAAATGTTTTGAGTAGTTTTTAGATATTTGTATATTTCACAGCAGTTTTGTTAACTTCTTCAGCAAGTGAGGCTTCCGATAAGTATCCATCCACATCGCAACCAAATGCCACTTTTTTAACCCGCAGCGTTGTCCTATCTCCGGTTAGCTCATTGACCATGGCAATTTCGCTCATTATCCAATTGCCATTGATCTTCTTAAATCTCAACAGATCCATTTTTTTAAGCAAAACATTTTGTTCATTAAAATACTCTACCCTTATTATCGTTCCGTAAGACGTACATAATGAGATACGTATATAACTAACATCGCCTAAACCAAAGGATTGAAATGGACCTGGCTCCAGTTTAAACTGTTGGGTTTTTAGACCAAGAACCTTCCTAGGCCCAAGGTAGGTACATTTATCCCAAAAAACAAACGAAAATCCTATATCTGCTGGCGTGAAAATGACTTCAGGAACCACAGGTTTATATATGTCACCACTCGACTTTTCAATGGGCTTAATCTCCCGGTTTGATTTCATAAATGACAAGCGGTATTGCATTAATTCCAACACCCAGAATGACTTACGAAACACCATAACAGGCCTATAGACATAAAAAATCGACGTTCTTTGCATTAGGTTGTGATGGCATAACCACATCGATGGCCATGGAGAATTGACTGAGCCAAGCAACAGAGATGTTTTCTGCTTTGGCAAATCTATTCTTATTGCCCTACTTCCTGCCATTTCCGAACCGAACATAGCACAGGTTTCAATAATTTTTTTGGATTTTTTTGTTCTATGCTCCAGATCAAAGATCAGCGAATAATTTCCCAGCTTTTGACTTCTAAGTTTTTCCAGCTCAAGATTTGCTTGTTTTGGAGATAGAACCGGAGCAAAGGATCTATGAGCCATTGACGCACTCAGATCACAAGCCAAAAAAGCGGCAATCAGGCACAATAAACCACGGATCACTTCACTCACTTAGTTCATCGGCTATACCGCCAGGGGTTTCGTCAGAATCATCTAAATTTCCATTTGGTTCATCTGCACCTATCATAATATGCTCTAAACCATTCACTAAATCCGAATTTTCCTTATTTTCCTTAGAATCATAGACAATACTCCCGACTTCCATAGCTTCATCTATTTTTTTTATATCATTCGATTTATTCAAGTCATCATTTTGGGCTGGAGGCCCTTCTGAATCATCAAATTTCGCCAAAGCATCCACGGCCACTTTTTTTGGAAGAATATCATCTGGCTTACCTGGCCTATGTTCTCGAGCCATATATATCATGGCCAACAAAAACGATGCTAAATAGAAAAATCCTACGCACCATCTAGTCCAACGAGCCAATACATTCACGGCATCACCACCGAATACAGTTGCCACAGAACCCTCTCCCAGCGTAGCACCTAGACCGGTTTCTTCATTTGGGCGTTGCATCAAAATAATCATTACCACAAACATGCTGACCAAAATCAAAGCCATGGTCAAAATGACTATAAAAAACATACTCATAGCAAACGAAGGTAAATTTCTAACGAGATTTAAAAATTTTCAAGCAATAAATTCATTATCCGGAGGAATTAATCCGCGTGCAATGTAAGCTGTTCTAAAATGCAGCTTTGCAAATTCTCCAAAACGATCATCACCAAACCTCTTTACCAAATCCTTAGCCTGTTCAAGAGTTTTAGAACCTGCACCTTTATGCAATTTTTCACCAGCCAACTTCGATAATTCACGCATCTGGCGCACATACTCTGCCCTCGCAACTATCGATGCCGCAGCCACTACTGGATCACACTCGGCCTTGATTTGCATTTCCAATGTAAAATTTTTGACAGAGCCAAGATACCGCTGCACCAACGGCGTTTTTGAAAATTGATCAAGCAATCCTCGGGCAACCGGTTGCAATTGCAATGCGCCCAAAAGCGATCGAGAATGCATCCAAGCTAGTAATCTATTCATATTAGACCCAAACGAAATATATAATTCGTTGTATTTCTTCATGTTAAGCATCATTTTTTTGCAGGTAACACCCTTCTGCGAATTTATTTTCGCATCCAAATCCAAAATAATATTTTCAGAATGAATTTTTTTACTGTCTTTGATCCCATTCGCTAGCAAAGCCTTAACTGCATCAGGCGTGGCTATAACACAGGCCGTAACCAGTGGGCCAAAAAGGTCACCCTTCCCGCTCTCGTCCAAACCAGCATGTTCTTCAAGCCAAAGTGGATCCATATCATCATTCTGGCCAAAATTAAACTCAAGCGTTATCTCCGGCTCCAAAACAAAGGTGACAAATTCCTCGGTTTTTTTCCCCTGGATGACGGTCTTGCCGCTGTTGTAATGTACAACATTGATTCCGTTGGCCTTAAATGCAAAATCCGCATAGGCCACCTCGTATCGGTCCCATGACCTTGCCAAACAATAATCTTTTAGCCTAAGAGCTTGTGGTTGAGTAAGTTTTATAGAATAAATACAATTATTTTTTTTGTTCATAGGTCGCCATGATCCACATAAAATTCACAGCAATAGTTTAATAAATACTTTGCAATACAACAACTTTTCATAAGTTTTGACATTTTTAGCCACGACGCTAACATCTAAATCAAATAATTAACAAAATTTTAACATATAGTGAAAGTTAATACCCTGTCACCGACA
Source organism: Puniceicoccales bacterium (assembly GCA_031255005.1). Taxonomy (NCBI): domain Bacteria; kingdom Pseudomonadati; phylum Verrucomicrobiota; class Opitutia; order Puniceicoccales; species Puniceicoccales bacterium. The sequence continues at coordinate 6,741 of JAIRTH010000032.1, forward strand.
AAGAAAGTGTTGGTTTATATTGTTATGATTTTCATACGCCTATGGAACAAAACACTAAAAATAAAGCTGTCAGATGAAGCCAAAATATTCTTCATTTCAGAAAAGGATACGCCGAAGATTTATGCCTTCTGGCACAACAGGTTATTCATTGCATCGGAGATATATAAAAGATACATAGCCCACAGCAATATCTACGGCCTGATCAGCCCAAGTAAAGATGGTGCCTGGCTGGCGGAAATCTACAGATCCATCGGCATAAAAGCCATACGTGGATCGAGCAAACGCCGTGGACGTGAAGCACTTGTGGAACTAGAAAACCTATTAAACTGTGGCTGCAGCTGTGCCCTAACTCCGGATGGCCCCCGGGGGCCAAGATATGTGGCCAAAGCCGGCATTGCCAATCTGGCAAAAAAAGTCGGCGTCCCCATAGTCCTGATAGGCTATAATTTCACTGCCGCCTGGCGCCTAAAATCTTGGGATAAATTCTACATTCCAAAGCCATTTTCAAAAATTCATATCAACATCACAATTCTAGAACCACACCAATATAAAAATCTATCGGAAAAAGAACTTTTATCGTTGATACAGAAGGAATTAATTTATCTAAATAGGCCACATTGAGATCTTAAAATTTGCCGTTGCTCTACCGATCCTCTTTGGGTTCTCTGGTTTTATAAAAGATGGCAATCGCAATTAACCCAATGACTACCAATAGGCTTATGGCAGCAGCAGCCGGCATGGCATCAAACTTGCCGTCCATGATCACATCAGCAGTTATATAACCAACAAAACAACAAATCATCGCCCAGGTTGCCCCGGATAAAATGTTATAAATCACAAACTTAAGTGGACTTATCTCTGCTGCACCTAAAATTAATGGACTCGCCATTCGAATTCCGTAAATGAATCGAAACGAAAATATAAACACACCTCCCAACCTATGCAGCAATCTATATACCCTATCAACAACTTTTTTCACTCTTGGAAATCGACGAATAACCCACTCTGTGCCCATTTTACGCCCTAGCCAAAAAAGCCCCTGATCGGTCAAAACAGTGGACATGAAAGCCACTAAAAAAACTCTGGGCAAAGACATAAATCCATAGGCAGCAAAAGCTCCAGCAGTTAATATTATCACTTCTCCTTCAACCATGGCTCCAAGGAAAACAGCCAAATAACCCCAATCTCTTATTATATCTGCAAAATTGGACACCGCTCAAAACTCCACTTTAATAATTGCACACGCACATATCTAAATCACTCTACATTCCTACCTTTCCCTTTAAATTTCTTTTAATATTCAGAAAAAAGATGGAACCATTGTCAATATTTGAATAAATTTTTTAGAAAACTCAACATAATATGCAATGCAAAACATTGAGGCTATTACACTTAGTATCAAATAAATTTTCACATTGATTTGATTTAAATCAACCCTAGGATCTATACCATGGCCTTGCATATTGTAACTAACCCGATAATACAGAACGCCTTAACCATATTAAGGCAGGAAAATAGTCCATTGCTTCAATTTCGTCAAGCTTGCCACCAAATCACTTTTGGACTAATCCTAGAAGCCTCCAACCGGTTTTCTACCAAAGAGATAAACATCAAAACACCATTGGCAATCTGCCAGGCACAGCAAATAGAAAATCCCATAGCCTTCATTCCCATTCTCCGGGCAGGATTAGCCATGCTAAATTGCGCCATAACCCTCTCTCCGACAGCAAAAATCGGCTATCTCGGTCTTCAACGCAACGAAAAAAGTGGACAAATATCATCCTACTATGAAAACTTACCTAACATCAATGGCACCAACGTATTAATACTCGATCCTATGGTGGCCACCGGCCGTTCGGCCTGCAAAGCCATGGAAATCATTCTGCAAAATTCTCCAAAAACCATCTCGCTGTGTTCTATCATTGTCTCCCAAATGGGCTTAAAATTCATCTCAGAAAAATTCGACAATGTGCATATTTATAGCGCAGCTATCGACGATAACATCAACGCCCAGAAGTACATAATTCCCGGCCTCGGAGATTTCGGCGACAGATTTAATGCAACAACCATTTAACACATAAATCCCAGCGCAGTGGACGAACTAGAACACAGACTTGGCCTAAAAAAAAATCGATTAATCCTTCTATATACAATACTGTTCAGCCTAGGAATTTTTCTGGCCACCGGCCTCTTCTGGCGCCAAATAATTTGCCATGAGCATTTTTTGCAAAAAGAACGGCATCAAAATCTTAGAAGAATTCTGATTCCCGCCCCTAGAGGCAATATATATGACCGAAATGGCAAACTTCTAGCCTACAATTCCCCAAAACATGAACTGCAGCTATACCTACCACTGCTTCGCCAAGAATTTAACCGAGAATATGGCCGACTACTGAAAACCACAAAGGCTTCCGGTTTAATCATTAACAAAAAAAATTTGCAGTTTGAATCTCGAAAAAATGTCACCCAAAAATACATCGACCAAGCCAATGCACTAACCGGCAGAAATCTAGTCCTGTCCCAATCAAAAATAGAGCGCCATTACAACCAAGAACTGCTAATTCCTTTGGTCATCATGGATAATTTAACCGATGCCGAATATGTGGCTCTGGCAGAAAACATCGACATGGACTCTCCTCTAAGGCTTGCCACAGAATACATTAGGAATTATCCACTGGGAAAATCAGCCTGTCACGTAATCGGCTATGTCACCTCCACCAAAGATCTGCCAAAAAACTACTCCAACAGCAGTAATATAACCACCTTTCGGCAATATAATAAGTTTGGCAAAGCTGGTATTGAATTGATAATGAATGATTTACTGAGCGGAACTCCCGGCGAAGAAATTCTATCGGTGGACCCAGCAGGCTTCAAAGCAAAAACCACCGAATTTAAAAAACCAGAAAAAGGCCAGGACTGCTACATAAGCCTAGACATCGACCTGCAGCAGGTGGCCGAAGCATCCATCGGCGATAAAACAGGCAGCGTTGTTGTCTTAGATGTGCATAGCGGAGAAGTACTTGCAATGGTCAGTAAGCCCAATTACGATCTGGCTAAACTTAGTCCACGCATATCCAATAAAGTTTTTGACAAAATATCTGCGAAAACCGGCTGGCTAAATCGAGCCACCCAGGGCCTCTATCCTCCGGGCTCCATCTTCAAACTACTATCCAGCATAGCATTCCTTAAATCAGGCGTATCTAGTTGGGCCAAAACAGATACCGAAACTTGCTCCGGCAGTACCATGATCGGCACAAGGAAATTTCGCTGTGACAACAATCGCGCCCATGGCAAAATCGGATTGCACGAAGCCATAAAAAAAAGTTGCAACGTATACTTTTATAATAGAAGCCAAAAATGTGGCATAAATGCTATCAGTAACGAAGCCCAACGCTTCGGCCTTGATACCAAAACCGGCCTGGAACTGCCCTACGAAACTTCAAAGATGATCGTGCCAACCAAAGACTGGAAAGTGGCCAGAAACCTAGGTCCATGGCTAGGTGGCGACAGCGCCAACACCGCCATCGGCCAAGGCTACCTGCGAGTAACCCCACTGCAAATGGCCTGCTTCATAGCCTCGGTGGCCAGAAACGAAACCCGAACCATCCCTTATATCATACATAAAAAATCAAGGCCATCCCAATCCGGCCAATGGGAAAAAATAGGACTAAGCGACCGCGATTATACAAATCTCTTGCTGGCCTTCGAGGAGGCAGTCAAGGGCGGAACATGTTGGCGCGCAGGAATAAAAGGATTACGCATAGCCGGCAAAACCGGCACGGCCCAGGTCTGGGAAAAAGGTAAAAAAAGAAACGTGGCCTGGTTCATCGGCTTCGCACCAGTGGAAAGCCCAAAAATCGCCATCACCATCGCACTACAGGAAAAATCTGAATCAGACAGCTATTATGGCTCAACCCACGCTGCTCCAGTGGCTAAGGATACCTTAAGTCACTACTTTTCGCAACAAAATCTCACAGCCATCGACTAAAGATTCTTGATGTTTGCACCATAACCATTAACCTATTACGCATGTCCGAAACCATTCTTAATCAAATACGTGAGGAAATCAATTCCATTACTCTTTCCTGCCAAAAGAAAAACGTCGGAAAAATCATAGAACTTGCCGATGGCGTGGCCCTGGTGGAAGGCCTCTCCGAAGCTAAGTCAAATGAGATGATATCGTTCGGTAACGACATGTATGGCATAGCTTTAAATCTCGAAGATGATCAGGTTGGAGTGGTCCTACTCGGGGACACAATCGACCTAAAGGAAGGAGATTCAGCAGAAACCACCGGCCAGCTTCTCTCGGTACCGGTGGGTATGTCACTGCTAGGCAGAGTCATCGATCCGTTAGGCAATCCACTGGATGGCAAAAACCCCATAGATCATGGAATCATGTATCCGGTGGAAAAACATGCTCCGGGCATCATGGCTCGAAAATCCGTCTCTCAGCCCATTCAAACCGGCCTGCTTGCCATCGATGCGATGATTCCCATCGGCCGCGGCCAAAGGGAATTGATAATCGGCGACCGCTCCACAGGTAAAAGTACCATCGCCCTAGACACAATCATCAATCAAGCCAAAATAAACCGCAACGGAATTGCCAGCAAAGCCAAAGACTTTCGGCCAATATATTCAATTTACGTGGCCATCGGACAGAAAAATTCCACCGTGGCCAGAACCATCCAGCTCCTAACCGAAGCCGATGCCATGGAATACACCATAATAATCAACTCTCCGGCCGCCGACAACCCGGCCAATCAATACATAGCCCCCTACGCCGGGTGTGCTATCGGAGAATGGTTTATGGAACATGGTATGGATGCGTTAATAGTCTATGATGACCTTTCCAAGCACGCCACCGCCTATCGACAAATTTCCCTGATATTGAAGCGACCTTCGGGCCGCGAAGCCTATCCAGGCGATGTGTTTTACCTACATTCCAGGCTATTGGAAAGGGCAGCCAGGTTAAATGAAACCCACGGCAATGGCTCTTTAACCGCTTTACCCATAATAGAAACCCAAGCTGGCGACGTCTCAGCCTACATACCAACCAACGTCATATCCATAACCGACGGCCAAATCTTCCTAGACACAGATCTTTTCAACCGAGGCATTCGACCAGCCATTTCGGTGGGAATTTCTGTGTCCAGGGTCGGCTCCGCCGCCCAACTGAAAGCATTCAAACAGGTGGCAGGTAAATTAAAGCTCCAACTCGGCCAATACTATGAACTGGCAGCCTTTGCTCAATTCGGCTCAGACTTGGACCAAGCAACTCAACAACAATTAGATCGAGGCTCAAGGATAGTGGAATTATTCAAACAACCAGCATCAAAACCGAAGGATATCAGCGAACAAATATTGATTCTCTGGGCCATAAATCATGGCATTTTTGATGACATTCCGCTGCAAAATGTGCTCGAAGCTTCCATGCAAATGGTAAGTTACTGCCAAACCACCTCGGCCAATGTGCTAAATTCTATTATTTCCAAAGAAGAAGTAACCGACGAACTAAACCATCAGCTGGACATAGCAGTTTCTGGCTGGAAACAAACTTTTCTCTCAAATACATCGCCCTAACCTTAGCATTGCAAAGATTTTTATATTATCATACATTGCTAACTTATATCACTTAAAATTAGATTAATTTTAGCACAAATAGGGCAGGGGACAAAGAAAATGATTGCTATGACCATGACGATTTTGGCCAATGCATAGTTAAGCAATTGCTTTATTAAACTGTTTTTTACTGCAAAACTTGGCCCTAATGGCAACGACCCAAAGCTGCCCTAGAATAAAGACATTAAGATAAATAATGCCAAAACACTAAATGAGCGCATAGCCAGTGACATCAACAAAATATTTACATAACTAATTGCAAAGAAAAATTTTTAAATGCGCTTTTCGAATCAATGATTTCTATACTTTTCATTGCATTTTACATATATGTTATTTCAGATCTGACCAATTATAGAAATAGGGCAGGGGATAAATTTTAACAATTGCGACACTTTTTTTTAGAGCGACAAGGAAGTAATCTCATGGAATGCAGCCAACCATTGTTTTACTAGATTGGCTCTAATTGCAACAGATTAAAAACTACCATAGACAAAGCGCCAAAAAACTGAATAGCGTATCATGCTGATAAAATATTTGCAAAAATTTTTTATATTATTATTCTATAAATTATGAGTGGGGTAGGGATTAATGGAAATAACTTTAACGACTATAACAATTTGTCCTGGAAAGAAAAAAAACAGATTCTTGCCGATGCTAATACAGGCAATTGTTTTACCAGATTGTTTTTAGCCACAAAATTAGGCTCAGGACGCAGTGGCCTAAATGCTGCCATGGGGAAAAGCAAAACCCTAGATAAAAACAAACCTCTAAGCAATCGCGTAGCCAATCGCGCTGGCAAAATATTTACATCGCTTGCAAAAAAAGCACTGGAAAAAAAAGATGTAGAAAAAGAAGGAGATAAAGGTAATAATCTCGCCGAATATCTTATTAATGTGAAAAATAAAGAAAATTATAGATTTTTAGCCGGAATAACAAAAGATGACGTAATCGTGGATGCGGAAAAAAATAAAATAGCCAAAGATTTAGTGACTGCTACTGGAAAGGTCGTCAATCCATTAATCATGAATAATAACCACAGCTCCAATCATTCCATCGAAAAATAAATCGCAATTAACAAAGCTGCAAAACCAAATTTCAGAAAAATTGTCAAAAGTTTAGAAACTCACGCAGCAGCTTAAACGATTGTCATGGAAATTTAAACACACCTCAAGCAAGTAAGCCTATCATTGAAATCATCAGACTTTTAATGACATTCCATTGATAAATACGCCAGAAATTTTCGGCAAAATGCCCAGCAGAATCCATGGACTGCACCTGATCCTAACTAAATATATATCTATTCTATATATCTAAAAAAGAAGCAACTGACCATCTGAATCATTGACCGAAGTCTTTTGCTTCTTCTTCGCCGCAGACTCTTTTTCGG